>CALVWU010000006.1 GCA_944367955.1 uncultured Clostridia bacterium | reverse complement strand
GCGGGCCGTTTGGCTGCCCGTCTTCATCGAGGAGATGATAGAAGCCGTCTTCTTCGTTCAGCCCGACGAGGCTTTGATCGAGTATGCGTGAAGCACCTGACGTGGAATATATGTGGTCGAATATCTGATAATAGCCGCTTCCGGAAGCGGAGGGCGGCGTTACGGGCTTGCCGTTGATATCGAGAACGGGAGTACCGTCGGCGTTATTTATCTGCACCGTGCTGATAACCTTGCCGTCCTGAACGACCTTTACTTCCTGCCGCTTGCCCTTGAAACTTTCGAGCTGCTTTTCGGGATAGCCCACGGGAAGCACGACTTCGGCAATGACGGTATCGATCTCGTAGTCGGCGTCCCTGCCGATGTAGAAATCGAAATAGAATATGGGGTCGTCGGGCTTGGAAGGGTCGGGCTTTGTGCCGTAGCGGTCGGTTGCCGAAACCGAAAAGTTATACTCGCCCGTAATCTGATCTTCGGCGAGCCTGACGGTGAACTTGAAATTGGTGGTAAAGTCGCCCGCGGTGCCGCCGGTATCGTATGTGGTGCCCGTGGTAGGGCAGTACTGCGCCGAACCGCCGTAGAAAGTTGCAACGGGATCGATTTCGTTTTCGGCGGCGTTCACCCAGGACACTATGCTGAATTCGCCGCTTTCATCAGGCTGGTAGCGCAAGAACACCTCTTGCCCCTGTTCATAGATGTTCACCCTGTAAACGCCCGCCTTGCGAAGCACCATGTTGCTTGTGATGCCGTTTGAGCCGAAGGCCTGCTCGCCCTGGCCCTTTTTGTTGTTGATCATGTTTACTTCGTACAACTTTATTTGGCAGTCGCGCTGTAAATTGTTTACCTCGTAGGCGTTTGTATCGTATGCGTAATACCTTGCCAACGGGCCGGGCGTTACGTTTTTATCGAGGCCGCTTACCGTAACCTGATATTCGCCGTCCAGCCCCTTGATTGTGGCGGTGCCGTTTATGAAGGGGGCCGTTTTGACCTCGTTGTTGCCGTCGACGGCGCGGAACTGCGCCGTTACGCCGGGGCCGTGAGAGGTGTATTTTACCCACGCTTCGCCCTGCTCGACGGTGAGGGTGACAGTCGTTTCGGCCGAGGGATCGACGGGGACATCGGGATTGTCAGGTTCGTCGGGCTTGGCAATATCTTCGCCGGGATTTTTTATGGCTTCGGTAACGGTGCCGCAGCCCGCCGCAAACACCATGAGCAGGGCAAAGACGCATGCCGCCGTTAATGCCATGAATTTTTTGAATTTCATAATAGTTGACCTGAAAGAATGGATTTTACGCGTTTGCAAACACTGCGGACGCCGCCCGCATTATTTTATTTTTACAAACAGACTCTTGATATCGTTCCACTTCAGCTTGCGGATTATTATATCCGCCACATACAGCACCACCGCAACGATGAGCAGGGGCATTGTTAAACTTACGGTATAGGTTGTGAGCATATCGGGATCGTTTTCGATGGTAAGTTCGCCGTTTTCGCTAACCTGCCCCCTGCCCGCCAAAAGACGGTTTAGCGTGGCCGCGCTGTAAGTGGCGAATTCGTTGTATTCGGGCAGATAGTCCACGCTGAAATAGGAGGTTGCCGAATACGAATTGTTGCCCGAAGTGTAGGTTACGTCTATTCTGTAAGAGCCGATTTTATCGGCGAGGAAGCCGTAGGTGTACGTTTGAGAATTGAACGAGAGCACGACGTTTTGCACCTCTTCCTGCTGCGAATCCGAACCGAGCCGCGTTATGGTTGCGGTGGCGGTTGCCGAGGCACTCAGCCGCGAGGGAGCAACTTCAAGCGAAACATAGCCCTGGTCGTAGTCGGTTGTGAACGAGAAGGGATGGTCGACGCGCGACGACGGCGTGGCCGAGAACACGGCGTTGCTTAAAACCTGCATGGCCGTATCGTTTGAAAACCAGCTTGTTAAGTCGCTGAAAAGATTGCCGGAACTGTCGGAATCGGACAGCGAGGCCGTGAAAGTATACACCTTGCCGCTGCCGTAGTTCCAGTGCGCGTACAGCGGAGCCTGAACTGTGGAGCCGCTTTCGCGGGAGTAATCGACCGTTAAAACGGTGCTTGCGCTTGCCTTTTGACTGCTGTAATAGTAGCCCGAAACGGAGGGCAAGCCGATGTTTTCGATGGCGACGGATTCGTCGTTGGCGACGTTGACGTGCACGGCCGAAGCTTTATCTATTCTCTTTTGCGAGATGTGGTCGGCAAGTTCGCCGAAGAGCACTTCATCAAGCGCGCCGGTGTTGTTTATGATGTAATAGTTGCTTGCCGTGCCCTTGTTGCCGCGGCCTTCGCGGGCGATCTCCTGCATGTTTACTTTGCCGGCGGGTTCGACGTTGCCGTCGCTTATCGCCGTAGTTCCCGTATATACGCATGAAGTATAGATGCCGTCGTCATAGGCGTCGCCGACGAAGCCGAAGTCGGCGGAGCTGCCGCCGTTTACCCAGGTGTTGCCGTCGCTTATAAGCCACACGTCCATCGAAGAGAATACATCGGAATTGGCGCGGCAGTCGTCGTAAGCCCTGTTGAGGGCGGCCTGAATGTTGGTGCCCTGTTGAAGGGTGAGCGCGTCGACGCGCGAAATTATCTCTTCTCTGTTGTTGCCGAGGGGCGCAGTGCCCGGCCATACCTGAATGTTGTCGCCCCAGAACGAGATGACGGAAACGTAGTCGGTATCTTCGAGCATATACAAGATCTGGGTGACTATCTGCTTTATGCGGTTCATCTGGCCCAGCTCCTGCATGCTGCGCGAATTATCGATGACGAACACCATGTAGCGCGCGTCCTTATCCGCGGAGGAAAAGCGGACGGGCAGCATGTCGCCGAGGTCGTTTAAGGCCTGATAACCCGCCTGAACGCCGGGATCGGTTTGTTCGTCGTCGCCGAGCACGGGAACGTTTTGAATTTGAAGGTTGCCGAACGTGAACAGGCTTTTGCCGAACTGCGAAACGACTGTATCGATGGCGTCGACGAAGCCGGTGTAGTTGGGAATGTTTCTTATATCGGTGCCCGCAAGCACTATTTCGTCGTAGGCGACAAGCTCTTCGACGGTTACGGGAACGTCGCGCAGGGTATTATCGGGGCTGACGTTGCGGTAATCGAGCAGAATGTTGTCGTTGGAATAGAGCTTGTTGTTATCGGCGTGGCGTTCGAGTTCGCCGTATTTGGCCTGATATATATCAAGCACGGCGTCGCGGTTTTGGGTGCTGCCCGCAACGAGCAGTATGTTGAGCTGTTCGGTTACGGTCTGTTTGAAGGTGAGGGAGTTGTTCGTGTTGTTAAGCTCCTCTTCCCCACCCGCAGCTCTTACGCTTACGGTGTAGGTGAAACTGCCCGCTTGGGAGGTATCGAGATCGAAACTGAAAAAGTTGGAGCCCTGCGAAAGCTGTTCGGCGTGGCTGTCGATCTGCTTTTCGGTGCCGTTTTCGTCCACGGACGTGAGCGAAATTATGGCATTTACAGCGGAGCCGGACTGAATTACGACGTCGGCGGCGGCGGGGCGGTTTAAAAACACCGTCTGGCCGCAATCGACAGAGGTTATCTGTATTTCTGTGACCGAAGAGTCGCCGTATACCATGTTGTCGTCGACATATATAGCGTCGACATAGATATTGTCTTCGTACAGGGAATTTACCACGCCCGAAAGGTTGCCGAAGCCGTTGGGGTCGGATTCGGTGCCGTCGGTGATGAGGACAATGCGCTTTATTACGCCTTCGCTGAACAGACCCGACGTGTAGGTGAGCGCGCCTGCTATATTCGTCGCGCTTTCGTCGACGGTTGCCGAGCGAATGCTTTTTACGCTGCCGCCGATGGGGGTGAGCAGCTGATAGTCGCGGCCGAACGCAACGATGCCCATGCGGGAGTTGGCGGGAAGCTCGTCGCGCACGTTTTGAATGTAACCGTCGATGACGTCGGTGTTGCGGTGCGTGGAATAGGACGCGTCGACGACGACGTACACCTCGGTTGCGGTCATCACCGAATTCACCGTGGTGCCGGCTATGGCAAAGCTTACTATAACGGCGATTATTATGTGCAGCACGCCCGAAGCTATGTTGTGGCCGTTGACGTTATCCTTGCGCACGGCAAGTGCAAACGGAACGGCGAATACGGCGACGAGCGGGATTATTAAAAACAGCAAATATACATTATCGAAGCTGATATTGCTCATAGCAGTACACCATCCAATCTGCAATTACCACGGCGGCAAGCAGGGCGAAAATGACCCACAGATCTTCGTATCGGCCGTCGTAGCCTTCGTTTGTGCGTTCGCCGACGATCGAAAAGCCGGTTTGAGTTACCGAGGTGCGGCTTTCGGCCTTGGGGAACGCGGAGTATATGCGGCACACGCGGGGAGTGCCGCCCACAGTCAACGTTATTGTGTATACGCCCACTTTTTCGAGCAGGAACTCGGTTGAGGCATTGGTTGTATCGAGATAAGTAACCTTGGAGTCGGGATCCTCCACCCTTATGCTTTCGGTATTGGACACGACGTTTACGAGGGCGGAATCGCCGCTGACGTAGAGCGTGTTTTCGATTGCCGCGGGGAAGGAATAGGAAATGAGGTTGTTGAGCATTACGAGGAAGCCGGGGTTGAGGATGGCGTCGGAGTCGACGAGATCGAAAGCAAACACGACTTCGCGGTTGCCGTACGCGGTCTGCGCGGTGAACACCACGGGCGCGCCGTTATATGTGAGCAGCGCGGTATACGAGCGGTTGGGGCTGCACTTTACATACTTTTTAACATGGACGTCGTAGTTGCTGCCGCCGTCGGAACTGCCGCGGGGAACGCCTTCGAGCAAGGTGTTTACGAGCGTGGACGTAGACGTGGAATAGCTGAGCGCGCCGCCGTGTTCAAGCTCTACTTCGCCCTGGACGCTGAAAGCGGCTTCGGCGGGGACTTCTTCCGGCCCGAAGAACCATATGGTGCCGTCGCGGGGGAGCACGGAGGGCGTAAAACCTTCGTAAACATACAGCCCGAAGCCCGAAGGATACTGAACGACGCCGCCGACGGGATAGGCCGCTTGATAGTCCTCTATGCCGTAAACCTGCACTTCGGCCTTGCCCGTGGATTGAAGATAGCCCTGAATGAAGATGGGGTTATCGGAGACGAGCAGCGTTCTGTAAGAGTTTTCGCCTTCGACGCTGTAAACGGTTACGGAGTTGTCGGCGGGGTTGTCGTCGGAGTCCGTTATTTCCACCACAAAGCTGTCGAAATCGATTATATTCTCTTCGCCCTTTTCGCCCGACTTGGTGGCGGTGAATTCGAACAGTTTTTCGCCGTTCTCTTCCACGTCCACCTGCTGTTCGAAGGACAGAACTTCTTCGCCGCGGTACACGGTGAGTTTTACGTTAAGCTTTGCCGCGCGGCCGTAGGACGCCGCCCTGCCGCTGACTTCGAGAGTATCGTTTACTATATAATTGACGTCGGAAACGGCGGCGTTGACTTCGCCCGAAGATACGTTGAGTATCGTGACGTTTTGATGCTCTTCGTAATTGACGTCGGTGGCGAAATATGTATAGGTTGAGGGGTTTTCGCTGAATATCTCCTGAGCGGAGCCGAGGGCCTGCGCCGACGAGCACTCTACGCTGTCGACCGAGGCCTGCTCGATCAGGCTGAGCACGCGCGACTTGCTTTCGGTGGGTTCGTACACTATTGTGGAGGAACCCGCGCTTATGAACGTGAAGCTGCTGCCGTCGACCGCGCCGTTTACCACGTCGACAAGGGCGTCTTTGGCCTTTTCGAAGCGGGTGGTCTGCGAGGACTGCATCAGCATGCTGCCCGAACAGTCTAAAATAAGCGTGTATCTGTTGGCCATTCCGGGCAGGGTGAACACGGGGTGTGCGATGCCGAACGAAAGGAATACGACCGCGAGTATCTGCAAAATAAGGCTTATTATGCCGGCAAGTTTATTGATGGGATTTTTACGCTTTAAGAAGCGTTCGGAAAGCGTCCACAGATATGTGGACGAAACGGTTTGTTCGGTGTACTTGTTCTTTATGATGTATATTATGATAAGAATGGGTACGCCTATCAGACCGAGCAGTCCGAGAGGATATAAAAAACTCATTTGACTACCCCCGTATCAGCAAGCCTGCCGAGGAATATTTCGCCGACGGATACGTCGGCAAGCGCGAAAAGATATGACGCGCCGCGCGCTTCGCAATAGTCGCGTATGCGCGAAACTACATACTCCACCGCCATTTTGTAGGCGCGGATTATTTCCTTGTCGATGTTGCGGCGGTAAGTTTTTTTGAGATTTTCGCTGTCGAACAGGTGCGATTTGCCGCGGATTTTGGGGTTTACCTCGTCGCGGGTGAGAATCTGAACGCACAAAACATCCCTGCGCTTGCCGCACAGGTAGTCGATGGCGTCTTCGAAGTTGTTATCGGTTAAAAAGTCGGAAATGATCACCGAAAGGCCGTCGCCGTACCCCACCGACGTGGGCAGCACGGCTTCGCTTATAAAGCTGTCGCCTTCGAACACGATGTTGTTGAGCTTGCCGATCTCGTTGAGATACGCGTCCTTGCCGCGCATGCCCGAAATAAGCTCTTCGACCCTGTTTTCGTGAATGACGTATACCGAAACTTTGTCCATTTCGCACACGGAAACGTAAGCGAGCAGAGCGGCGACGCGCAGGGCCTGGTCAGCCTTGTTGCCCTTGCCGTAATCCATCGAACGCGAGGCGTCGATGTAGATGCGGGTGTGCATCTGCCTTTCATCGAGATACAGCTTTAAATACAGCTTTTCGAAGCGCGCGTAGGCGTTCCAGTCTATCTTTGTGATGTCGTCGCCCGCGAGATAGTCGCGGTAGTCGGCGAATTCGCACGATGAACCGAAATTTTTTGTTTGATGATTGCCGCCCAATACGCCGGCTATGTTGTTTTTGATGAGTACTTGCAGCGTTTCGACCTGCTGCAAAAACTCCTCGTTTATAACAAATTGTGCCATTGTGGATTACTTTTTCTTTGTCTGTTTTAAAATAAGGCCTATTACGTCCTCTACCGTGAGTTTATCGTTTACCGCGTTATAGTTTATCTTTAACCTGTGGCGCAGTATGGGATAGGCGAGGGCATCGATGTCCTCGTAAGATACGTTGTAGTTGCCGTTCATGAGGGCGCGCACCTTTGCGCAGGTGATAAAGTTTTGCGCCGCACGGGGGGACGCGCCGTACTTTATGTATTTTTTAGCCGCTTCGGGCGAGCTTTCAAGTTCGGGATGGGTGTTGGCAACAAGGTTCATTGCATAGTTTAAAACCTCGTCGATGATGGGAACATGCTTGGCAAGTTCGCGCATTTCGAGTATGGTTGCGCCGTCCACCACCGCATTGGCCGTTTCCGCCATGGTTATCTGCGTCATGTTTACGATGGCGGCAAGCTCTTCGACCGAGGGAAACTTCATTATGAGTTTGAACATAAAGCGGTCCATCTGCGCTTCGGGCAGGGGATATGTGCCGTCCTGTTCGATGGGGTTTTCGGTTGCGAGCACGAAGAAAGGTTCTTCCATGGCGTAAGTGGTGTCGCCCACGGTGACTTTGTGCTCCTGCATAACTTCGAGCATCGCCGACTGGGTTTTAGGCGTGGTACGGTTGATTTCGTCCGCGAGGATGAGGTTTGCAAATATGGGGCCGCGGCGGAATACCGTGTTCATTTTGCCTTCGGCGTCCTTTTCGATGACGTTGGTGCCGGTGACGTCGGAGGGCATTAAGTCGGGCGTGAACTGGATACGCGAGAAGGGCAGAGAGAGCGTTTTGGAGAACGAGCGCACCAACCTGGTTTTGCCTACGCCGGGAACGCCTTCCAAAAGAACGTTGCCGCCGGCAATTATGGCGGTAATAACGCTGTCGACGATCTCTTCCTGGCCCACGACGTCTTTGCGGATCTCATTTTTTATATCGGAGATCGCGCGGCTGAATTGTTTGACCTTTTCCAAATCTTCCATGGTTTTTTATCCTTTTTTATTTTTAATATAAAATAAATATATTTTTTGATTTTTTGTTCGGCGGAAAGCTAAGTTTAGTCCTTATCTTCGAGGCCGGTATTGAGTATCTGCATGAACCTGTCGAGCACTTCGAGGTCTTCCGCGCTTAAAGATTCGCCTTCGTACAACTGGCGGATGAGCGCCATAGCCTCTTCGAGGACGCTGCCGTATTTTACATAGTCGTCTTCGTCGTAATCGTAAATTTCGGAGTCGCTGCCGTACAGCTCGTCACCGCGGCCCGCGCCGCCGCTTTCGCTGTCGCCGCCCTCTTCGGAGGGAGCGATGTCGTTTATCGGCTCGCCGAAATCGGGCATGATGTTATCGGGGATGCCGAACAGCTGCTGCAAGCGGCTTACGACGTCGTTGAACACGTTGCGGTTGTTTATCTGGCTTGCAAGCGCGAGGCTGATGTTTTCGGCTATGCCGGGCGCGGCTTCTTCGTCAGCATCCTTCTGCACGCCGTTCACGGTGAGTTCCACATAGTCGATTATGCTGTTTACTATGTCCTTATCGGCTTCGCCTGCGGCACTCAGCTCTGTTATTTTTTGAGGGATGGCGTCGAACATTTCGCCGAGGCGGATTATTTCGCGGGCGATGGTGCAGTCGGCCACCTGCTTGAATTCGGGCTGATTTAAAGCGTCGTCGAGGCAGAGCGAATAGGCGACGGCCAGCTCGGACTGGCGGGCGGACGTCATGGCGGGGGCCTCTTCTTCGTCCTCGCTGTCGCTCTTTTGATTTTTGAACGTGCCTATTATGGAATTGAAGCCCGTTTCGGTAGTCTCGCGGTTGAGCGACGCGATGTGCGCGCCGAGTTCCAATAGCAGAGTATCGCCCGTGTTTTCGCGCAGCGAAAGCCCTATAGGTTCGGCGTTTATCGTGGCGTCGACTATCTCGTCAATGTCGAGCATGGTGTTTATGACGTTGCCGAAGAGAACTTCCTGCTCTATTTGGCTGTTTACATAGGGTTCGATGGAAGTTTTCAGCTGTTCAAGCTCGGCCACCGTCTGTTCCTTGGGCGTCTTTTCCATAGCGGACTTGTTTACGACGGAAATTATATTGTTAAGCCCGACTATCATATACTCGTTTATGCCTGCCAGCACGGGGGGAGCTTCGGGCGCGCCGATTATTGCCATTACGACGGCGACGACGAACAGGATGACGGCCACCGCCGAAGATACGGCGCACTGCCACAGCCTTTTGAATTTTACGGTTTTAAGGCCTGCGGCCGCAAGGCGGTCGTTTGTGTCGGCGCGCTGTATGACGGCCATGCTGTCTTCGGACGAGCTGTAAGCGACCAGCGTTTGCACTTTTTCGTGCATTACAAGGTCTTTATCCAGCCTGCGGGCCACCCTCTTTTCGGTGGGAAAGAGAAACAGCGCGGCCGTACCGCCGCACAGCACGGCGGCACCGAGCCCTATGGCGACGTATATGCCGGGATTGAGATAGATTTCTTGCAGGGAAAGGGGCAAAAGAACTGCCGCAACGACTATGAGCGCGGCGGCGAGAGCGATTACCGAACTTTCGATTACGGCGTGAACCGTTATCCTTTTTTTGAACTTTGTAAACTGATCGTTCATGTACTCTCCGTGACAGACGCCGCAAAATGATTTTGCGGCGGGCCGTAAGATGTTTTGTTACGCATAATTTTTCACATATGCATCATTTTATAAATAAATTATAATGGTTTTATGATATTTAGTCAAACGATTTTTTAATAATTAGCATTCGTTTTGATTATTATTATAATAAATATATTTAATATTTGGTAAAAAGAGCCAAACCGCCCTAAATAGACCATTGCCTTGTCGAGGGAAGCGATAAAATATATACGCATAAATGTATAAAATATGCGGCCGCAGAAGCGGCCGCATAAAAAACAAAAATACGCGAACGGTATTTACCGAATTATTATTGTCAAACAGAGGATAGAATTTTAAATTTTGCGCCCGGCCGCAAGGACAGAGCGCATGACGGTTTTATTCGCCGCCGAGATGTTCCCTTGCGGTGGCTATCATCAATTTGATGCGGTTTTCCTGATTGACCTTTGTTGCCGAGGGGTCATAATCGACCGCAACGATATTCTCGTGCGAATACATGTTTTTGAGAGTGCGGATGACGCCCTTGCCGGCTATGTGGTTGGGCAGGCACCCGAAGGGCTGGGCGCAGACTATGTTTTCGGTGCCCGTTTCGGCGAGAGCGGCCATTTCTGCGGGTATAAGCCAGCCTTCGCCCATCTTTACTCCCTGGTTTATCACCTTGTCGGCGCAGCGGCGAAGATGTTCGAAATCGTGTATGGGTTCGAACGTACCCTCCCTTTTAAACTGCGCTATTATCTTTTTCTGCATGCCGTAAAGCACCCTGTAAAGCAACCTGTTGGCCGTGTAAAAGACGCCCTTTTTGCCGTACAGATTTGAATCGTTTATGTTGTTGACTATGCAGTACAAAACAAAGTCCATGAGGGCGGGCACGACGGGTTCACAGTCTTCCGACAGCAAAAATTCTTCTAAATGGTTGTTGCCGAGATAGGAGTATTTGACATATATTTCGCCGACGACGCCCACCTTTACCTTTTTTACGTTTACGCGTTCCACCGAGGCGAAAATACTTATTATGCGGGCGTTGATTTTTTTATAATTTTTATAATTACCCCCCTTATATGCCGCGATCACTTCGTCCATCGCCTGCTTGCGGGCGGCGTCTGCCGCGCCATTTACGGCTTCGTACGGGCGGGTTTGGTTGTAACACCACATTATGCTGTCGCCGTAAAATATGGCGAACGCGAGCTTTAACAAGAGCTTTAAGCCTATTTTGAAGGAGGAATCCTTTTCAAGCCCTGAAAAGTTTAAAGAGATGACGGGCACGTTGGGAAACTGCGCCTTTAACGCCTTGCGGATGAGCGGCACATAGTTTGACGCCCTGCATCCGCCGCCCGACTGCGAGATCATTACGGCGGTGCGGTTTACATCGTATTTGCCGCTTTTGAGCGCGTCGATATACTGCCCCACCACGCACAGACAGGGATAGCATGTATCGTTGTGAACGTGCTTTAAACCTTCGTCGATGACGGCGCGTGTGTCGTTTTTAAGTATTTCGACGTCATAACCTTCGAGCTTTAAAAGCTGTTCGATTATGGCGAAGTGCCAGGGAAGCATGTCGGGGATGAGAATTTTGTATTCGGACTTATACTCGTCCTTCCAGCGCGGGTAGTCGTCGCGGAAATCTATTACCTGCTTGCTTTCATCGCTTTGCATCGCGCTCCTCCTTTCGCTTGCTCTCCTCTATTGCGGCGAGCATGCTGCGCAGACGTATTTTTACTACGCCGAGATTGTTGATTTCGTCTATTTTTATCTGCGTATACAGCTTTCCAGTCCTCTCCAAAATGGCGCACACCTGATCGGCGGTTATGGCGTCGATGCCGCACCCGAACGACACGAGCTGCACGAGGTTTACGTCGTCGGTGCGCGAGGCGAATTCGGCCGCGCGGTACAGACGGGCGTGATACGTCCACTGATTTAAAACGTTTACTTTTACATAATTGCCCAGCTCGAACACGCTGTCTTCGGAGAGCACGGCCATGCCGAGCGAGGTTAAAAGCTTGTTTATGCCGTGGTTGATTTCGTTATCGAGGTGATAGGGTCTGCCCGCGAGAATGACCGACTGTTTGCCCAGCCCGCGCGCTCTGTTGAGGATATACTCTCCCCTTGCGCGCACGTCGGCGTGGTAGGAATCGAGCCGGGCAAAGCCTTCGGCAAGGGCGGCGGCGACCTGTTTTTTGCTTACGCCGTAACCTTTAAAGAGGGCGTAAAGCTTTTTTACGGTATTGGCCGTTTGATTCAGATCGAGGTAGGGCATTATGAAATTTTTATCGTTGAGCCGTTCGTTGTTGGCCTTCAACGATTCGGGATAATAGGCCACGACGGGGCAGTTGTAGTGGTTTAACGAGTCGCGTTCATCCAGATTATAGCTTTCGCAGGGCATGAAGATGAAGTCGACACCGGCATCGAGAAGACTTTCTATATGACCGTGTATGAGTTTGGCCGGATAGCAGACCGTATCGGAAGCGACGGTGTGCTGTCCTTTGAAATACAGTTGGCGGGAAGACTTTTCGGACAGAACGACTTCGAAGCCCAGACTTTCGAAAAAGCCCGCCCATATGGGCAACTGTTCATACATGCCGAGTTGCAGAGGCAGCCCCACCCTTGCCGCGGGCGACGTCTTGTTTTCGCCCTTTACGCATTGCAGCAGGCGTTGCTGCTTGTAGGCGTAGATGTCAAGCTCGTCCGAGGCGGGTTTGAGCCCCGCGCCGCGTTCGCACTTGTTGCCGGAGATGTATTTGGAGCCGTCGCCGAAAGTTATGACGTTGATGTTGCAGTTGGATGTGCAGCGGCGGCAATTGGCCGAAAGCGATTTATAGGTGAAATTTTTAAGCATGTCTTCGCTTAAAACAGTGCTTTCGCCCGATATGTTTTCCATTGCGTACAGAGCCGCGCCGAACGCGCCCATCAGCCCCGCGATGCCCGGACGGATGACCTGCTTGCCCGTTTCCTTTTCGAAAGAGCGCAGCACGGCGTCGTTTAAGAACGTGCCTCCCTGCACAACGATGTTTTGGCCGAGTTCGTCGGCGGAGGCGGCGCGGATGACCTTGTATATGGCGTTTTTTACTATGGACGAGGACAGACCGGCAGAGATGTCGGCTATGCTTGCCCCCTCCTTTTGCGCCTGTTTTACCGAACTGTTCATGAACACCGTGCAGCGGGAACCGAGTTCGACGGGGTGTTTGGCAAACAGACCCTCCTGCGAAAATTTATCGATCTCCATGCCCATGGCCTTGGCAAACGTTTGAATGAACGAACCGCAACCCGACGAGCAGGCCTCGTTGAGCATGATGGAGTCTATCGCGCCGTTTTTTATTTTAAAGCACTTTATGTCCTGACCGCCGATATCGATTATGAAGTCGACTTTGGGATTGAAGTGCAGGGCGGCCTTGAAGTGGGCAACCGTTTCGACAATGCCGAAATCGGCCTTTATTGCCGCCCTTATAAGATCTTCGCCGTAACCCGTTACCGCACTGCCCCTTATTTTTACCCGTCCGCCCGTGAGAGCATATATCTCTTTTAGCTTTTCGACGACTATATCGAGGGGCTGGCCGTTATTGGACTGGTAGTGGGAATACAATATGCGGCAGTCGGGGGTGATGAGTATGAGCTTTGTTGTGGTTGAGCCCGAATCGACGCCGAGATAAGCATCGCCCGAATAGGTGGCAATATCGCAGAAGTTTAAATTCGTGGCGCGGTGGCGGGCGACGAATTCGGCGTACTCCTCCCTGCTTGAAAACAGCGGTTCGCCCGTTACTATGTCGTCGCTTTCGCGCACGTCGGAAATTTTTTTGATGACGTCTTCGAGAGGCAAAGGCTTTTCGGAAGAGGAGTTCAGGGCCGCACCTATCGCCATGAAGCAGGGCGCGTCTTCGGGGAAAATGGCCCCGTCGCCGAGGCCGAGAGTATTTTTGAAGGCGAGTTGAAGACCCTTTAAAAAATGCAGCGGCCCGCCGAGAAAGAGCACGTTGCCCTTTATTCTGCGTCCCTGCGCAAGCCCCGACACGGTTTGATCGACCACCGACTGGAATATGGAGGCCGCGATGTCTTCTTTGGCCGCGCCCTGATTTATCAGGGGCTGAATATCCGACTTGGCGAACACGCCGCAGCGCGAGGCGATGGGATATATTTTGTGCGCGTTTAAGGCAAGCTTGTCCATCTCCTCGGCCGAAACGTTTAAAAGCGTGGCCATCTGATCGATAAACGCGCCGGTGCCGCCCGCACAGCTGCCGTTCATGCGCTGTTCGGTGCCGCCCGTTATGAATATTATTTTGGCGTCTTCGCCGCCCAGTTCGACGGCGGCGTCTGCCGAGGGATAGTAGCGGCGGATGGCGATGAACGCCGCCTGCACTTCCTGCACGAAGTTAAGCCCGCTGCGCTGCGAAAGCCCCAGACCCGCGCTGCCCGTTACCGACACGCTGTAATCGCCGGGGTAGAGCATGTTAACCTTGTTAAGTTCGGCAAGCACCGTCTCCTTTACGCGCGCAAAGTGACGGACGTATGATTTATACAGTATGTTTAATTTTTCGTCTATGGCCACAACCTTTACGGTGGTTGAGCCGACATCGATTCCCAATAAGTTTGACATAGCGTAAAAATTGAAAGATTATATATTATTGCACAATGATTATACCACAAAACGACACGCTTTTACAAATTTTTTACACAAAAAAGGCGGGTGAAATTTTGTGAAAATTTCACCCGCGCTCCGTGCGCGCCGAGGCGCGCCGCAATACGCATATATCACTTGTTGATCGTGAATTTTGAAGCTATTAAAGTTTCGTCGACGCCTTCGAACACGTCGTTTTCGGCGGCGCAGATGAAGTTGCCGCCCAGAACGTCGAATATGTTGCCCGTAATAGTGAACTGCGGCAGAGTGCCGATAAGCTTGCCGTCCTCGTACAGATAGGCGAGCATTACTGGCAGGCTTATATCGCCTGAGGGAGTCATATCCCCGCCCGAAGTTACCGCAACGTATATGGCCTTGCCGCCCACGGCGTCCTTTAACGCGCGCGAACCGGGCACCACCCTTATGCCGCCGATACCGGGCGAGGGAACGGCGTCGAATTCGGCGTTTGCGTTGCCCGAAAGGGGCAGACCGTATTTTACCGCCGAACGCCTGTTGGTCAAAAGTCCGCACAGCACACCCTCCTGCACTACGGGGAAGGAGTCGCCGCTGAGCACGGTGCCTTCGGCGTCGAAGAAGGGCAGGTTGCGCTTGTTGCCCGGTCTGCGGTTTACTTCGACGTTGAGTTTGGAATCGAATATCTTTTGACCGAGCTTGCCGGCAAACAGCCCCGCACCCGACATGTATTTTTCGGCAACGACGTCGCCGAGAGCTATTTCAAGTTCGCTTGCGGGGATAAGCACGGGAAGATCTTCTGAAATTTCGAGTTTGTTTTTATATACGGCGAGCAGCTTGCCTATATCGGACACCACTATGTCTTCGTTATAGCCGAGGCAGTAATCGCCGTAGGAAAGATCCATTATGTTTGCCGAATCCTTTGACTTTATGCACAAAGAGATCAAAAGATTGCTGCCCTTGTAGCCGTAGCTTGTGTTGCTGCTGTTGGAATACGACACATCGATGTGTTCGGTGTTTATCTTGTTTGAAAAGATGTATTCGGGATAAGCTTGATTGAGGCGCGAGACGAGAGCCTTGCACCTTTCGACAAGTTCGTCGTCGGCAATGACGGGCGCGGAATAATCTTCGCTGCGGTGCAGGTCGGCGGCGAGACGGCAGGGGTAAGGAATTCCTTGTTTGAGGTTGCATTGAGCCTGATCGAGTAAGGAAACCTCGTCGCAGACTCCGTTTGCGGCGAATACGCCTATTTTATCGTATTCAAAGGCCCTTGCAACCGTGGTGAGCGAATTGTTTATGCGAACGGAAGCAACTTTGCTGCCGGCAATCGACACGCTGCGCGTTGTTTTTTTTGTGATCAATTTTTCGTATTGCATAATGGCCGCCTCCTCAGCTTACGTTCATTTTTGAAATGCTTACATACGGGCCGCCGAACGCGACGTTTAAAGGGAACTGCTCCATCTTGCCGCATCCGCCCGTTACGGAAGAGTGAACGACGACTTCGTTTGAAAGGCCGTCGATAAGATTTAACGTTTCGAACACGTTGCCGCACACGACTGCTATCTTTACGGGGGAGCCTATTTTGCCGTCGACTATTTCGTATGCGAGCGCGGGAGCGATGGTAAACGTGCTCATGCCCGAACCGTGCTTGTAAGTTTTTATGAAATAGCCGTGCGAAACGCCGGCGAACAGCTCCTCTTTTGTTTTGTCGCCCGCCTCTATTATCGTGGACGTCATGCGGACGATGGGTTCATAGCCGCAATTTATGGCGCGGGCGTTGCCCGTGACTTCTTCGTTGAGGTCTACGGCCGTGGACGCGCTGTGCAGTCTGCCCGAAAGCACGCCGTTTTTGATAAGGTATACCTTGCCGGCGAGCGTGCCTTCGTCGTCATAGGGAACATAGCCCGAACCTTCGACGAGGCCGCTGTCGTAAATGGACAGCATCTCTGAACCGACGGCTTTGCCTATCGTCCACTCCTTGCGCATGGTTTCGTCGCCTATCATGAAGTCGGATTCCGATTTATGGCCGAACGATTCATGGGCGAACACGCCCGCAACTTCGGGCGAAAGAATGACGGGATATTCGCCGGGGACTACGGGCTTGGCGTTGAGCATGAAGTTGTCGCCTTCGGCTATCATATCCGAAACAGCCTCGTCTGTGACGGCGAGGTCTTCGAAATTTTGCGCGATGAAGTCGCACCTGTTGTCGAAGGAGTTTGTCCCGTCGGAGAGAGTTGCGTTAAACACCGCGCCGCACAGCTGGTAATCATACTTTATTTTACTGCCCTTGGAGGAGTAGAATTCGTATAAACTGTATCTGTCGGAATAGAGCGCGGAGGACATTTTAACGTGTTCGTTTGCAGCAAACGGAGCGAAATGCTCGGCTAAAACGGCGCGCTTGCGCTCAACGGGAATATCCTTGACGCAGTTTTCGGCAAAACGCAGGCGGGTTTTATCGTGAACCTGCAATTTTTGAATGACGAGATCGCCGTACACATGGAAATTGGCCGTGGCGACGGCATAGAGCTTGTTGAGTTCGCCCTGAATATCGTCTACGTTGTCGGTGGAGGAATAATACCACATGTCGCCGTCGTAAACGCGGATGAACGCCTTTTTTACGGAGGACGAACGGCATTCTTCGAGCGAGCCGTTGCGGTAGCGCACGGTTGTTGTGAACCTGTCCTCTATTCTTACGTCGGCATAATAACCTTGTCTGAACCTTACCAT
Organism: uncultured Clostridia bacterium; assembly: GCA_944367955.1. GTDB lineage: Bacteria > Bacillota > Clostridia > Christensenellales > Borkfalkiaceae > Coproplasma. The sequence goes on along the minus strand of CALVWU010000006.1, from coordinate 20,758 downwards.
AATTCTCCTTGCCGCATCGGGCGGAACGTATTTATACTTATATTATACTAAACGCAAACGCAAAATGCAATAGGTATTTTAAAAAAACATGCCCGCCGCGCGGTAAAATTTGCCGCGCGGCGGGCGAAAAGGTCATTTTTTGATATGATTCAGAAAGAGCGAGTTGACGTCGGAGCAGAGAACGGCCGCAATCTCTTCGCGCGAAAGCCCCTGCTGTTTGAGCGCGTGGACGTAGCGCGGCTCCCCCACCACCAGCTTTTTATACTTCGAATGATAGTAGACGGGATACACCGGCACGTCGACGCCCGTCTTGCGGAAGTAACTTTCGGCCAGCATTACAAAGCCGGGAAAGAACTTGCCCATAAGCTCGTCATATCCGCCGCCCGAATCTTCGGGAAAGACCCACACCGACACGCCGTTTGAAAGCGCGTCTGCGCTGTACGACAGAGTCTTGGTGAGGCGGGCGTCGGGAAATACGGGCAAAAAGTTCATTCCACGATAGATATACAGCGAAAAGAACGCTTCGAAAAAGGCCTTGAACGCCGATTTGAACCTGCCCATGCCCTGCTTTTGACGATAGAACACGTCGCGCAGATATTTGCGGCGGGTGTTGTAGTCGCACAGCATCTGATACGCGCCCCACTTGGCAGTGCGCACGGGAAAGTACAGTTCGCTTACGACGGGGCCGCGCTTGGCCTCGTGATTGCTTACGAATATGGCGGGGCCCGTAAGCTTACCGAGGCAGGTTATCTGCGGGCGGGGATAGAAGGGCTTCATTATTACGGTGCGGAACAGCCCGAACAGGGGCGGCCGCTTATTCAACCGAAAGGGTTTGGGCTGCTTCAAGCAATATCTCCTTTTACTCTGCCTTGTAAGTTACCTCGTCGCCGAAGAAATACACCGCCATGGTGCCGGGGCCTACGGTCGCGCCGACGATGGGGCCTATGTAATCGATGAGGAATTCAACGTTTTTATCGGGCATCAGTTCTTTAACCTTTTCGGCGAACAGCTTCGCCTCCTCTTCGCAGTCGGCATGAGCGACGGCGACTATCGGATAGGGGAAAGAAGCGTCGTAACGTTCGGCAAAGAGCTGCAAAGCGCGCTTTGTTACGGCGGGACGGCCCTTTACCTTTTCGACTGCGACGTTGTTGCCGAGCGCGTCGGAGATGATCAGCGGCTTTATCTTTAAAATGCCGCCGAAGAACGCGCTTGTGGGCGCGACCCTGCCCGCGCGCTTTAAATATACGAGGTCGTCGGCAAACGCAAGCTGATTCATCTTTAATTTATTGGCTTCGATGAACGAAGCGACTTCATCCACCGTCTTGCCCTCGGCGCGCAGCTTTGAAGCGGTTATGCACAACAGGCCCAGCCCTATGCAGGCGTTGAGCGCGTCGATACAGTAAATTTTAGCTTCGGGATGCGCTTTTGATACCTCATCCCTTGCCAAGAGGCTCGCCTTGTACGAACCGGACAGCGCGGACGAGCAGGATATGGATATTACGTCGCAGCCGTCGGTTATATACTTTTCGAAATGTTCTGCGTAGTCCTGCCTTGTTATCTGCGCGGTGGTGAACCTGACGCCCTGCCTCATTTTGTCATAGAACGTTTTGGCGGGCATGAAGTCCCAGTCGAGGTCGGCCGGGCGGTCTACTATACCCTCTATCACGCGCATGCAAAGATATTCTATATCATACTTTTTGCGGAGCTCGCCGTTAAGATCGGCGCAGGAGTCGGTTACTATAACGAACTTTTTCATATGTTCCCCCTATGTATAATTTGTGAACATGCCTGTTATTTGCAAATGTTAGCACATACACATAAATCAATTATAAATTAAACGCACAAAAAACGCAAATCAAATCGCGCTTTGCGCATAAAAAACGGAAACGGCTTAATTTTGCGCCGATAAATTTGCCCGCGTCTCTTGTCTTACGTTAAAAACGGTGGTATACTTTAAATGCAACACGCTTTTTCGGTCGATACACCGCGCCCGCGCGGGATCGAAACAAGGAGAAAAAAATATGAAAAAAAACTTTTGTCCGCGCTTTTCGCGCTTGCGGCTGTGTCCGGCCTTGCATTTGCTTTTTCTGCCTGCGCTCCGCAAGATGAACTTCAGCCCGAAGGCCACACCCACGAATTTGCCGACGCATGGTCGGCGGATTCCGAAAACCACTGGCATGCCGCCGTATGCGGACATGACGAAAATGACGGCTTGGCAGCGCACGTTCTTGAAAACGGCGTCTGCACGGTGTGCGGATATACCGTTGAAGGCACCGCGGGATTGGAATACGCCCTGTCCGACGACGGCTCCCGTTACACCGTATCGGGCATCGGCACGGCAACGGCCGCCAATATAACCGTTCCTTCGATCCACAACGACCTGCCGGTCGAGGCAATAGGCGAGAGCGCGTTTGAGGGCTGCACTTCGCTTAAAAGCGTGATTCTGCCCGACAGCATAACCGCCGTGGACAAGGACGCGTTCGGCGGCTGCTCTTCGCTTGAAACCGTATACTATGCGGGCGGCAAAGAGGACTTTGAAAAGATAGACATAGGCATAAACAATTCAAACTTTGAAACCGCCGAGATAATTTTTGATTACCGGCCGCAATTTTGAATAAACACGCAAGACGCAAATAAAAGGCGCATTACGACATGCAGCGGGCGCAAAAATCGCGCCCGCTGCACTTTTGCGCAAGCAATTGCCCGCGCGACCGAGGTCGCGCGGGCAATAAAAATCCGAGATGGGCCTGTAAGCCGAGTTCTGTCGAGTGCGGTCATCTATCTACGCCTGCGGTCGCCCGCAGGCTCTAGCGATGTTAACGGACGGCGGCGGACGGGCCGCCGAGATATTTAAATCAGCCGCCGCCCCAATCTTGCATCCGGTGGGGTTTGACTGGCCGGCGGCGTTGCCGCCGCCGCGGTGAGCTCTTACCTCGCCATTCCAACCTTACAGGGAGATCCCTGCGGTGTATTTCTGTTCACTTTCCTTAAAGTCGCCTTCACCTGCCGTTAGCAGGCACCGTTGCCCTGCGATGCTCGGACTTTCCTCACGCAAATTTCTTTGCCCGCGACCGCACGGCCGACTCGGATTTTGAATATATTTTAGCATATTACAAAAATTTTACAAACTAAATACGCAATATTATTTTGCAGTTATTTGCATTTTGCAAAATTTTGGTTTATTATATATGCGGATAAATTTGGAATTTTTCTTTACAGGAGTTATATATGAAGAAAACAAAGATAATATGCACTCTGGGGCCGACCAGCGAAAGCGAGGAAGTTTTGACCAAAATGGTTGAAGCCGGCATGAACGTTGCCAGGCTGAATTTTTCGCACGGGACGCACGAAGAGCACCTTAAAAAGATGAATACCATAAAAAAGGTGCGCGACAAGCTTAAAGTGCCCCTGCCCATCATGCTTGACACCAAGGGCCCTGAATTCAGAATTAAGACATTTAAAGACGGAAAAATCACCCTGCACGAGGGCGACAAGTTTACATTCACCACCGAGGACATCGAGGGCGACCAAAACCGCGTGAGCGTTTCGTTTAAGGGAATTTGCGACCAGATGTATCCCGGCGACAAAATTTTGCTGAACAACGGCCTGATAATTTTTGAAGTTATCGAAGTTAAAAAACCCGAAGTGGTGTGCAAGACGATTGTGGGAGGCACGCTTTCGAACAGAAAGTCGATGTTCTTCCCCGACAAGGAGCTTGACATGACCTTCCTTTCGGAACAAGACAAAGACGACATAAAGTTCGGCGTGGAGCAGGGCGTCGACTTTATAGCATGCTCGTTCGTGTCGCGCGCGCAGGACGTTATAGACGTAAGAAACTGGCTTAGAGAGTGCGGCGACACAAACGACGAAATAGATATTATCGCCAAAATAGAAAACCGTGCCGGCGTGAACAACATCGAATCGATAATGAAGTCGTGCCAGGGCATAATGGTTGCCCGCGGCGATTTGGGCGTGGAAGTCCCCTATGAGGAGCTGCCCGCAATACAAAAGCAGATAATAAGGATGGCGCGCATAAACGGCAAGCGTTCGATAACCGCCACCGAGATGCTGGAATCGATGATACACCAACCCCGTCCCACCAGAGCGGAAATTTCGGACGTGGCCAACGCGGTTTACGACGGGTCTTCGGCCATAATGCTTTCGGGCGAAACGGCCGCGGGCGAATTCCCCGTCGAGGCAGTCGCAGCCATGGCGAAGATAGCGCAGCAGGCCGAAGAGAACACGCAGTACATTGCGTATATCGAAGATTCGCAGTACCACATTAACAATCTGGCCGAAGCACTTTCGCACTCGGCCTGCACCCTCGCCCACGACATAGGCGCGAAGGCCATAGTGGTTTGCACCCGCACGGGCGGCACGGCCAGAATGGTTTCGCGCTTCCGCCCCATGATAGACATAATAGGCATGACCACGAACGAAAAAGCTTACAGAAAGCTGGGCATGTCGTGGGGCATAATACCCATTATGAGCGAGGAATTCTATTCGGTTGACGTACTCTTCCACTACGCCAAACGCGCGGCGATAGCCACGGGCATAGTTACGCACGGCGACAAGATAGTTTTAACCGGCGGCACGCCCAACGGAAAGAGCGGAAACTCCAACCTTATAAACGTTGAAACAATTCAGTAATCAAGCGCGAATGCGCGGATAAACGCACAGCGGCGCGCCCGCTTAAAAAGTCGGGCGCGCCGCTGTATTTTTTTATTGAGCGGCACATATGCCGCAGTTAAACCGATTTATTGAAAGTGCACCGTAAGCTTTGCCACCACCTTATCGCCGCTGAAAGCCACCTCGCCGTTGCACACGCAGTTTACGATGTACAGCCCGCGGCCGCTTTCGGACAGGGCGTCGGGCAGGTCGGGACACAGCTTATAACGCTTATCCGACCCCGAAGACACGCTTATGACCATCTGCCCGTCCTTTAACGAGGCGCAAAAACCCGCCTCGACGCCGCAGTGCCGCACCACGTTTGTTAAGAGCTCGCAGCCGACAAGACGGCCGTAGAACACGTCGTCTTCGCACAGTCCCAGTGACTGCATGTACTGCACAAACTTATTCAGCGACGGGTTTATATCCTTTAAGTTTTTAACTTTAAAGGTCATCATTTTGTAAGCGCATCCTTTAATTTAGCTATGATTTTGCGCTCCGCGCGGGATACGAACATCTGGCTTACGCCCAGTATTTTGCCCGCCTCGGCCTGGGATTTGCCCTGGATGAAGCGCAGCGATATAACCTTTTGCTCGGTGGGATCGAGTTTGGCTATCTCGGTGCGGAGAGCGTCGACGTCTTCGAACTTTTCATACGACGAGGACCGGTCGGCCAGCACTTCATAGAGCGGCACGTCGCCGTCGCCGCCCTGCACGGGGGCGTCGAGCGAAACGGGGGCCTTGCTTTCCATGGCTTCGATAACGGCCTCCTCGTCTTCGCCCAGCTCTTCGGCTATCTGCTTTACCGTAGGCTTTGTGCCGAACTGCTTGTAATAGTCGTTTACCACCGCCTTTATTTTGGCCGAAAGCGCATACATTTTGCGGGGCAAGCGCACCGAACGGGAATAGTCGCGGAAATAATTGCGAATTATGCCCGTTATGGTGGGGGTTATGTATGTGGTGAATTTGTTGCCCATGTCGGGATCGAACTTTTCCACGCCCGAAATGAGGGCCTCGGCCGCGACCTGCAACAGATCGTCGTACTCCACCCCCCTGCCGGCAAATTTTTTTGCGAGTATTTCGGCCACATACATGTAGTTTTCTACCAGCTCGTTGCGAATTTTTTTGTCGCCCGTGCGACGGTATTCACGGAAGAGCTCGTCGGCTTTTTCGTTTGAGATCATACCTTTAACACAACTTTACTAATGGCTTTGCCGCACTTTTCGATGTCGCACGAGGATACGAGAGCAGAGATGAGCATGAGCGAAATTTCGTTTTCGCCTTCGCCGAGCTCGCCCGCGTCCTCGCCGCAGATCTCCGCGCCGACGCCCTGCGACGTGCGCAAAGTTACCCTTGCCTTGCCGAAACCGCAGTTTTTGAGCATAAGGCAGCTTTCGGTTACGCACACTTTAAAATCTTCGGCCGAATCGATGTCGAGATCGGCCGCGGCGCACACACCGCCCACGGCCAGCCTTAGAGCGGTAAAATATTTTGCATCGCCAAGCGAAAAACTTATAACGAAATCGTTCATCATTCAAACTCCATAAGCCGGTCAATGGCGCAAATTTCGAACAGCTTTTTCTGCCGGGGCTTCATATCCTTTATTATAAGCTTGTGTCCATCGGAGGATACGAGTTTATACAGCTTTACTATCGCGCCGATGGCGGTGCTGTCGATATAGTTGAGGTTGGAACAGTCTAAAACCACGTCGGTTTTTGACGAAGCGTAGGCCGAACTTACCGTATCGAAGAACGCGTCGGCGTTGTAGATGCCTATATCGTCCTTTAACGCGGCCACAAGCCTTTCGCCGACGCTTACTATCTTTGCATTGTTATCCGTTGTTTGCATAATTACGAAACTCCGTTGTTATTATACTATTTATATAAACCGCCCGCGCGGAGGATAAACGCCCGCGCCGCGAACGGCAGAATTATTTTAGCACATGTTTTTTATTTTTGCAACCCGATTGAAATTTATTTTTATGCGAAGAAACGGTTAAATATACGTTTTGACGGCATGTTCACACATTTTATACACAAATAATTCATTTGACAGCCACGCAATAAAATGGTATAATATGTTTAAAATGTAAAACTATGTTATGGAAGTGATAAGATTTGGATTTTAATGCGGCTAATTTGATAGTTAAATATTCGCACACAATATCCGAGCTGGCAAAGATAGAGCAGGCCGACAACATCAGCCCCGAACTTTACGAAAAATACGACGTCAAGCGCGGACTGAGGGACAAGAACGGCAAGGGCGTTTTGTGCGGACTGACGGAAATTTCGGAAGTGACGAGTTGGGAGGATCGCGGCGGCGTAAAGACGCCTATCCCCGGCATTTTGTGCTACCGCGGGTACAACATAAAGGATTTGGTTGCGCACTGCGTTAAGGAGAACAGGTTCGGCTTTGAAGAGACGATATATCTTTTGCTGTTCGGTTCGCTGCCAGACGCATCCACTCTGGCATCGTTTAACGACATGCTTGCGGAGTTCAGGGTACTGCCCCGCAACTTTGTGCGCGACGTTATAATGAAGAACCCTTCGAGCGACATAATGAACATGCTTGCGCGCTGCGTGCTTTCGCTTTACAGCTACGACCCCGACCCCGACAACATAATGGTTTCGAACGTGCTGAGACAGAGCCTGCAACTTATAGCCCAGTTCCCCATGCTGGCGGCATACTCATTCCGCGCGTACAAGTATTATGACGTAAGCGATGCGTCGCTTATAATACACAAGCCCTTGGCGGAGTATTCGACGGCGCAGAATCTTTTGCACATTTTAAGAAAGGACAATTCCTTTACCGATTTGGAGGCAAAGGTTTTGGACATATGCCTTACGCTGCACGCCGATCATGGCGGCGGCAACAACTCCACCTTTACCACGCACGTCGTCACCTCGTCGGGCACCGACACCTATTCTTCCACCGTGGCTTCGCTCGGTTCGCTGAAAGGCCCCAAACACGGCGGCGCGAACATTAAGGTGAAGCAGATGTTTGCAAACATAAAAGAGAACGTGCCCGACTGGAAAGAGAGCACGATACGCGACTATGTGAACAAGATACTTGCCAAAAAAGCGTTTGACCGCAGCGGGCTCGTTTACGGCATGGGACACGCGGTATACACCATATCCGACCCCCGCGCCGAAGTTTTAAAGCTTTACGCCGGCAAACTGGCTTCGGCCAAGGGCAGGGACGACGAGTTCGAACTTTACAACACGGTGGCCAAAGTCGCTTCGGAACTCATACAGGAGCAGCGCAACACCGACAAACCCGTAAATCCAAACGTGGACTTTTATTCGGGGCTGGTATATTCCATGCTGAACATTCCCGACGCGCTGTATACGCCGCTGTTTGCCATTGCAAGGATAGCCGGCTGGTCGGCGCACCGCATAGAGGAACTTGTAAACGGCAACAAGATAATCCGCCCCGCATACCAGTGCGTACAGGACAGGCGGGAATATGTTAAGCTTGAAGACAGATAACTGCACCATATGCGGACGCATTTTTTGATAAAACGCAGGCGGCGGCCGCGCTCGAAAAAGAGCGCGGCCGCCGCTTTAAAATCGTTTACCGCCGATTTTGAGGAAAATCGGGGGCGAGGGCACTTTTAAAACGATATGTTTCGCCGCGCAACTCGAACGAGAGAACGGACGAACAGAGCTGCTGGCGGCGCAGGCCGTATTTTTTGTTCAAAGCGGGATCGCCGTACTTTTCGTCGCCGAGCACGGGACAGCCGATGAACGACATGTGCGCGCGTATCTGATGCGTCTTGCCGGTGTGCAGAGTAACTTCCACCCTTGCCAGACCTTCGCTTCGGGCGAGCACCCTGTACGCGGTGCGGATCGGAACATATCCTTTTTTGGGAGAACGCGATATATCGACCAGCCCCTTTTTTTCATCCTTGAAGAGATACGCCGAAAGCTCGGCTTCGTCCGAAGAAAACCCGTCGCGGCAGACGCATATATATTTTTTTACTACCGCGCGCTGTTTAAAAAGCTTTTTTAAAAGTTCGGCGGTTTCCCCGTCCCTTGCGAACACCATCGCGCCGCAGGTATTTCTGTCAAGCCTGTGCACGGGGATGAGGGCGAGTTCGCAGGCCAAAGCTTCGGCGGAAACACCGCTGAATTTATCGGCGACGTAGATGTATTCATCGGCATATATGCACGAATGAGAGGGCTTAGCCTCCATTTTGGGCGTGGTGTAGTACGCCACTTCGTCCCCCGCATTCAAAGTTATGTCAGCGCGGGTCTTTAAGCCGTTGACGCGGACGTCGCCCGCACGAAGCAGAGCGGAAAAATAAAAACTGCCCTGGGGATACACGCTGTCGGTAAAGCTGCTTAAACGCATTTTTTGCGTTGCCGTAAATTTTTTCATGATACATGCGCCGGCGCGAACGGCGGGATGCGCGGTGAGAGGGCGCGCCCGCAGGCAGAGCCTGCGGGCGCGCGGCGTTTTAAAAAACCGTTACCTGCATTAAACAAAAACGCATTTACTCTTCGGCGACTTCGATTTTGACGACGACGGCGATGCCTTCGGCAAGCTTTAATTCGACGTCGTACACGCCGAGAGCCTTTATGGGCGAGGAGAGCACGACTTTCTTTTTATCGACGTCGTACCCCTCGGCCTTTAACGAATCGGAGATGTTTGCGCCCGTCACCGAACCGAATACCCTGCCGCCCTGCCCGGCCTTTATTTTAACGGTGAACTTTTTGTTCTTGATTTCGGCCGCCATTGCGCGCATGGCCTTTAACTCTTCCTGTTTATGGAAGTCGGCAGAGGCCTTTTTTTGCTTTAAATCGTTTATTTTGTTGGCCGTTGCCACTTCCGCAAGGCCCTTTTTTATCAAAAAGTTACGGGCGTAACCTTCGTTCACGTCGATAAGTTCGCCCTTTTTTCCCTGACCCTTTACATCCTGCAACAATATTACCTGCATTGCCTGCTCCTTTAACGGCATACAGCCGCACGTTTTTCTTTTTTATATTTTAACGCAAAACAAAAAGTTTGTCAACAGGTATTTCCCGCAAACGCGCCGCATGCGGGGGCGGGCGGAGACATTTTTTTAAAATGATGAATAACCCGCGCTTAAACGGGACACAATATTAGCAGTTGACCGCACGATATGGCGGAATTAAGGAGGCATTTATGGAAAACGTGAACCACGACATTTTATGCAACGTTGACAATTGCAAGTATAACCACGACGGCTGCAACTGCACTCTCGACAAAATCAGAGTGGGCTGCACGGGCAACGGCGGGCACGATTGCACGTGCTGCAAGAGTTATTGCGAAAAATAAAACCATTGCGAACGGCGGCGCGCGGAAAAATTTCCGCGCGCCGCATTTTTTGCCGTATGAAAGCGACCGCGGGGCATGCCCCGCGGTCGCCTGTATTTAAGGAAGTTTGAACGCGTATGCGCCGTTTGAGCAGAATCATTCGGCGGGATCGACGTACGTTTTTATGGAATTCGCTATATTGTTCATGTGGTCGCCGATGCGCTCCATGTTTACGGCAAGCTGCAGATATACCGAACCTGCCTGCGAGGAACAGCGACCCTCGTTTGTGCGGCGGATGTGGGCTTCCTTCATCTTGAAGCACATCCGGTCGACTTCGTTTTCGGCGTTTTCTATATTCTGCGTATAGCTTAAATTGTGGTTTGCAAAAGCCATTTCGACGTTTTTGTAGAGTTCGGTTATATAGCCGTCCATTTCGGTTATTTCTTCGACGGCGTGATCCGAAAATTTCGCTTCGGCCTTTATCATCTCTTCGGCATATTCCACTATGTTTTCGGCATAGTCGCCTATGCGCTCGATGTCGGAAGCGACGTGGTAGAAGGACGAAACCTTGCGCTCGTCGATTTCGGCGATGTCTTCGGAAGAGAGTTTTACGAGGAACTGCGTTATGTAGCGGTTGAGGTCGTCGATATGCTTTTCGTTCTCTTCGAACACGCTCTTTTTACCGAGGTTGTTGCCGAGCAGCATTTCGAGGGCGAGCTTGTAGTTGGAGAAAGCGAGCTGTCCCATTTTTACGATCTCTTTGCGGGCCTGCCCCACCGCTATTGCGGGAGTTTTAAGCAGGCGGTTATCGAGGATCTCGTCGTTTTCGGTTTCCTCGCCCTGCTCGGCTTTGTGTTCGCTTTTATCGCGAACGAGGAAGCAAGCGAGCTTGACGAGCTGGGGAATGAACCACATCAATATTACGGTATTGGTAACGTTGAAGAAGAGATGGAAAATGGCTATCTGCCAGGTGACGTTGCCGGGCATCCAGCTTTCGAGCAGGCGCGCTATGTCGCCGCCCCATATTATGGTGGGAATGGCGAAAATTACGCAGCCGATTATGTTGAAACACAGGTGGATGCAGGCCGCGCGGCGGGCGTTTACCGAAGTGCCTATCGAGGATATTACGGCGGTAAAGCACGTGCCGATGTTTGTGCCGAGCACTATGAACAGAGCCATGTGCAGGCTGATGAGGCCTTCGCTTGCAAGGGTTATTACTATTGCCGTGATTGCCGAGGACGACTGCATTATGCCCGTGAGCACGAGGCCGAGAAGAAAGAGCACTAAAATTTGCCATGTGAGGGTGTCTGCGCCGTTGCCTATGGCTGCGAACATGCCCTTTATGGCCTGCGCGACTTCGCCGTCGCCTTCGGTGAGGCCCGAAACGGTGAAGGACATCGTGTACAGCCCGATGAAGACCATGCCGAGGCCGGCGAGCATGAAGCCTATGCGCTTTGTCTTTTCCTGCTTGGAAAAGAGGGTCATCATAAGGCCGACGAAGGCGATAAAGGCGAATACGGCCGAAATTTCAAGCTCGGCCCCGCCCATCGACAGCGCGGACAAAAAGGCGGTTATGGTTGTGCCGATGTTCGCGCCCATTATTATCGACGTGGCCTGGATAAGCGTCATCATGCCGATATTTACAAAGCCCACAACCATTACCGTTGTGGCAGAAGAGCTTTGGATTATCGCGGTTATGGCAGTGCCGGTAGCTATGCCGACAAACTTGTTTTTTGTGGCCTTTCCGATGAGATGGCGCATTTTGCTGCCCGCGGCCTTTTCGAGATTGGCACCCAGAATGTCCATGCCTATCATGAACACCGTTATGCCGCCGAGAACGTAAAACAGCGCGCTTACTATCTGCAGTACTCCTTCTATACTCATCCGTTATTCTCCTTGTACGGTTGCGCGAAAGCGCGGTTGCAAAAGTTTTTTGCGGTTATTTAAAATGCTATCGTTATAATTGTAACAGAAATGTAACCGCCTTGTCAAAGAAATGTAATAAGTTTTCCGCGCGGCGGCGACAAATTTTTTGCAGAGGGCAAAATTGCCTTGCGCAAAGGCGTTTTGCGTAGTATAATTATATGGTGCTATCATGGCGCGGCCGATGATTCCGGCCGCCGTTCAAAGGACGATTACTATGTTCAATATTGTTTTGGTGGAACCCGAAATCCCTCAGAATACGGGAAACATTGCGCGCACATGCGCCGCCACGGGATGCAGGCTGCACCTTGTAAAGCCGCTGGGTTTTGAAGTTAGCGACAAATATTTGAAGCGCGCGGGCCTGGATTACTGGCAGTTTGTAAGCGTTACATACTGGGAGAACTTTGAAGAGCTTTTAAAGGCCAACCCCGAAGGCAGATTTTTTTATTTTACCACAAAGGCGATGCACGGATACACCGACGCGTGTTACCGCGGCGGCGATTTTTTGGTGTTCGGAAAGGAGACGCGCGGACTGCCTGAAGAGCTGCTTAAAGCCCACCCGGACGAATGCGTGCGCATACCCATGATGGGGGAACTGCGCTCGCTCAACCTTTCGAATTCGGTGGCGATAGCCGTATACGAGGGGCTGCGGCAGAACGGCTTTAAGGGCATGAACAGCCGCGGACACCTGCACAGGCTGAACTGGGACGACTGATTTTTATGCTTTTGCGGCCGCATATTTTTGCGCCTGCCCTTTACTTTTTTAAATTTATATAGTATAATAAGCATATGAGAACGTTTAAAAAGATCGTTATCGCCAGCGGCAACGAGCATAAGATTGCCGAAATAGCAAAAATATTTAAAGATTGCGAACTTGTTTCGATGAAGCGCGCCGGATTTGACGGCGACATAGAAGAAACGGGAAAGACGTTCAGAGAGAACGCGTTCATCAAGGCCAAGACCGTGGGCGACGCGCTGGGGCTGCCCGCCCTTGCAGACGATTCGGGCCTGTGCGTAGACGCATTGGGCGGCGCGCCGGGGATATATTCGGCACGCTTTTCGGGCGAGGGCGACGCGGGAAACCGCGCCCTGCTTTTAAAGCGGCTGGAAGGAACGGACGACAGACGCGCATACTTTGAATGCGCGGTATGCCTGTACACGCCCGACGATAAAAAATCGCTGTTCGGCACGGGCAGAACGTTCGGAAGCATACTGCACGGCGAACGGGGCGAAGGCGGATTCGGATACGACAGTCTGTTCTATTCGGACGACCTTAAAAAGAGCTTCGGCGAAGCGAGCGAGGACGAAAAGAACGCAGTTTCGCACCGCTTCCGCGCGCTGGAAGATTTGAGGAACCTGCTTTGAAGAGCATAATAGTAATTTCGGACACGCACGGCAACGCGGCGGCGGTTGAAAAGCTTTATCCCGTGTTCGGCGAATGCGACCTTATAATACATTTGGGCGACACCTCCTCGGACGGAGCGCGCATACGAAGCGCGTTTCCCGGCAAGGTGCGGCTTATAAACGGCAACTGCGACATACCGAGGCTGGGCGAAGACGAGATAGTGCTCGAATGCGAGGGCGTTAAAATATTTGCCTGCCACGGCGACAGATACGGCGTTAAGCGCGGACTGCAAAAGCTGGCCGAAAAAGCCGCCGCGGAGGGAGCACAGATCGCCCTTTACGGACACACCCACGACGCGAGAGAGGAAAACGCGGAGGGCGTTGCGCTGTTCAACCCCGGAACGCTTTCGCGCTATGCCGCAAGACAGAGCTATTTATACCTTGCCGTATACAACGGCAAATTTACGGGAAAAATAGTGGATATATCATGAAATACATAACGGATACTTTAAAATACCTTAAAAGCAACCTGCTGCTTTTGCCCGCGCTGGCCGTGGCCATGGCAGCGTTTGCCATAATAATCGACTTCGACGCCGCCGAAAGAGTAGCCCAAAGTTATTCGAACGGCGTGTTGCAGGCTTCGCTTACCGACTGGATAAGGCTGTTTGTGCCGTTCAACACCGAAAACTGGCTGACCGGCCTTTTGAGCGTGGTTGCGTATGCCGCGCTGATATTCGACGTGGCGTTTGTGCACTCGATGGTGGACAAACACATAAGATTCGGCAGCAAATCGTTCCGCTCCATCATATCGAGTCTGACGATAAACTGCGTATACGGCTGCGTGTTCACCCTTGTGCTGGCCGCCGCATGCACTCTGCTGGGGCTGGTGGCCGCGGTAGTGATGAGGGCGTTTTCGCTTGCGCCGGCATATGTGTTCATTGCGGGCGCGGCACTGTGTTCGCTGCTGGCCGCGTTTGCCGTGTTCGTTGCGGCGCACATCGCGCTGTGGCTGCCCTGTTCGGAGATAACGGGCTATAAGATGGGCGAAGCCTTTTACTGCTCTTACGCCCAGGCGCGCACTGTGAGATGGAAGATATTTTTCGCGCTTATAATACCGCTTGCGGCGGCAGTTGTGATAACCGCGCTGTTTACGACATTCGTAAACGCGGCCGCGGGCAGGATAGCCGGCGCGATATGCTTCGGCTGCGCGTTCATGTTCATAAGCGTGGCCACATACATCGCATACGCAGACGTTGAGGGAATAGAGCGCGTTGACCTTAAAAAATATTGACGGCGCGAAAATGCATTTTTATTGCGCACGGAGGAAAAATATATGAAATTCAAGCATACGTTCAACGTATTCGTAGACAACTTTATCGTTACCTACAAACTGCTGTTATACAGGCTTATCGTGCTGGTGCTTTCGCTGTGTTTGTACACCGCGGTGATACTGCCCTTTTTGAGCAGCATAAGCGACACCACGCAGGTTACCGCCCTGGCCGACGCGACGGCGCAGTTCGGCACGGCGTTCGTAAACCTCGACTTCCCCGCCATGCAGACGGGCTGGGCGGTTTTGAAAGACGCGTTTTTTGAACTGATAGACATGCTGTTTGCCCGCGCCGGATCGGTGATACTTGCCGTCGTACTCATCATGCTGGTATACGTTATACAAAAGTTTTTGCTCGGTCTCGGCAACTACACCGCGGGCGCGATGATAAACGACCGCATGGCCATGCACGCCAACTCCGCGTTCCTCGGCTCGATAATCAAAAACTTCGGCAAAGCCTGCCTTTACAACGCCATATATGCCCCCCTTTCCTTTATATACGGCCTGCTTACGATTGCGGCGGCGGGCGGCATAGCCGCGGGATTGTGGCAGATGGGCGTTCCCGTGCTTCTTATCATATTCGCGTTTGCGACGACGCTGGTATTTTTGAACGTTATACTTATGGTATTCACTTCGGACTGGCTGCCCTCGCTTATATACGGCAAGACCACCAACCTTAAAGCGATAGCCTATTCGTTCGACTATACGGCCAAGGGAAAGAACTTTTTGGACATACTTTCGAACTACGTCGTGCTTGTGCTGCTGGTGATAGCGATGAACGTCGCCGCCGTGCTGCTTACGTTCGGCGCGGGCCTGCTTATAACCATGCCGGCAAGCTATATAATACTTATTTCGTTTGAATTCGTGAACTACTGCGACAACAACGAAATAAAGTACTTTATGGATAAGAACACCATAGTCAAGCCCGAAAAAGAGCCAACTATGACGCGCGAAAAGTTCTTTAAAGGCGATTTGGAAAAATAATGTGAAATTTATGTAAAATATTTTGCTTTCCCCCCTTTACAAGGGGGGATTTTTTTTGTATAATATAAAGGTAAAGAACGCGCGGAGAAATATTTTTTACGCGCGGTATATAATGAATTAATAAATACCGTTAATTATACATAAACATTATATTATAAATATCATAACCGAAACTTAAAATAAATTTTTGGGGGACTTATTATGGATTACAAACAGATATATGAAAGCTGGCTTAACGACGCAAGGCTCTGTCCGGAAGGCAAAACCGAGCTTGCAGCCATCAAGGATAAACCCGAAGAGATAGAATACGCATTCGGCGCGGAGCTGGAATTCGGCACTGCGGGCATGCGCGGCATCATAGGCTACGGCACAAACAAGATGAACATATACACCGTTATGCGCGCAACCGAAGGGCTTGCGGCGTTCATTAAGGGTTTGGGAAGCGAGGCCATGGCGCGCGGCGTCGTCATTTCGTACGATACACGCCTTAAATCGGACGTATTTGCAAAGGCCGCGGCCGACGTGCTGGCGGCAAACAACATAAAGGCCTACCTCTTTTCCGACGTGCATCCCGTGCCCATGCTGTCGTTTGCCGTGCGCGAACTGCATACGATAGCCGGCATAATGGTTACGGCTTCGCACAATCCCAAACAGTACAACGGATATAAGGTGTACGGTGAGGACGGCGCGCAGATGAGCCCCGAAGACACCAAGGTGGTTGTTGAAAGCATTGAAAAGATAACCGACTATCTGGGCAGTCCCGTACCCACGGCGGAACAGGTTAAAAAATATATCAAGCCCGTGCCCGGAAAGGTTGACAGAAAGTATTACAAGGCACTTAAAAAGCTTAGCCTTTCGCCCAAGGCCGTAAAAGCCTGCGGCAAGCAGCTTAAACTTGTGTATACCCCCGTTCACGGTTCGGGATACATACCCGTTACCACAATTTTGAAAAAACTGGGCATAAACGCCACGGTAGTTGAAGCGCAGACCAAAAAAGATCCCGAATTTTCTACCGTAAAGGTGCCCAACCCCGAATTTAAAGAAACTCTTTCGATGGGCATCGAACTTGCAAAAAAGATAGGCGCGACCGTGGTGTTCGGCACCGACCCCGACAGCGACAGACTGGGCGTTGCCGTAAAGAACTCCGAGGGCGAGTTTGAAGCACTTTCGGGCAATCAGGTGGGCATACTGCTTTTGGACTATATTCTTACCCGCCTTAAAGAGGACGGAAAGCTTCCCGCAAACGCGGCCGTCGTTAAATCGTTTGTTACAACGGGCATGGCTAAGCCGATATGCAACAATTTCGGCGTTGCAATGTTTGAAGTGCCCGTGGGCTTTAAGTTCATAGGCGAAAAGATAAAACAGTGGGAAAAGGACGGCAGCCACACCTTTGTGTTCGGCTTTGAAGAGAGCTGCGGATACCTGCGCGGCACCCACGCGCGCGACAAGGACGCCGTTGTAGCCTCGATGCTGTGCGCCGAGATGGTTTGCTATTATACCTGGAAGGGCACCACCGTATTTGACAGACTTAACGAAATTTATAAAAAGTACGGCTATGTTTTGGACTGCAACGTTTCGATACAGTACAAGGGCCTTAACGCAATGAAGGAGATGAACGCCGTCGTTGACGCGTTGAAGACCGAAAAAATACAAAAATTCGGCATCTACGAGATTGCTTCGTTCCGCGATTACTCGAAGGACGAAAAGACCGACCTTGCAAGCGGCGAAGTTTCGCCCATAGGTTCGCCCAAGACCAACTGCGTTTATTACGAGCTTAAAAACGGCAGCTTTGTGTGCGTTCGTCCCAGCGGCACCGAACCCAAACTTAAAATTTATTATTCGGTAAAGGCAAACAACCGCGAGGACGCCGAAATCGCCTTAAAGAGCCTTCAAACTTCGGTTGAAGAACTGCTTGCAAAGGTTGCAAATAAGTAAGGATTGTAAGGATTTCCTTTTAAATCGGCGGATTTCGACGCTTTTACGACTGCAAAGGCGGATTTTGACGCCGATTATAGGAATGGGAAATATTTTTTATAGTTGCGGCGTTGCGCGCGGCAAAGCGCGGGTGCGGCAACAATTAAAAGTGAAAGGGATTGGAGAAATAGTTTGGTGCGGCGGCGCAGATTTTGCGCCGCCGCACTGCGTGTGTACTGCGTGTGTAAAATAGTTAACGCAAATCTCGCCTTGTGGCGGCTGCGATTTGCGTTAGTTAAGGGCTCTGCCCTCGCGGGCGCAATCTTAGCGGGCCCAGCATAATATAATTGCGCCCGCTTCACCCGCCGAGGCGCAGGTATGCGCAAATCGGGTTGCGCTGCGCGAAAGCGCGGTTTCGCTTGCACCGTTAATTATTTGAGAATTAACGCAAGTTTCGGCATGCCGTGCGGCGTGTCGCCGCTACCGGATTCCGCGAGAGCGGTGTCCGCTCTGCCTTGTTCCGCGAACAGGCGTTATATCATTAACAAACCCATTGCGCGGACAGCGGGAGTGTCCCGCAGCAGGGTTCCGCGAACGGGCGTTATTACATTAACAAACCCATTGCGCGGACAACAATACAAGTGTACCCCCCACTGTCATTTCGACCGAAGCGAGGAGCAGAGCGACGAGCGAAGCGGAGAAATCTCTCACATTGTACGATTGTTTTTGCAATGTTCATTGGCACGCATACACTAATCGGGCTTTTATCACATACCCCGGAGATTTCTCGACTGCGCACGGGCGGCAAGCTGCCGCAGCCGTATTCCGTGCTCCGCTCGAAATGACATATTGAGGCGCGGTTGCAATGTAGTCATGCCTGTGTTCCTATACCCTCACCCTATTGTAACATGGACAGATCCTTCGACTTCGTGCCTCGCTTTAAGCTCGGCGCTTCGCTCAGGATGACGGGGCGGACAGCGCAGTTGCTCCGCCGACTCATTCCGCACTTTACTTTACACAACACGCAACATAATTGTTAAAAAAATATCGAATTTTTGACTTTATAATATTTTATACATATTTTAATCAAAAATTATGGATAAATATGAATAAATGCATTGACAAAATGTGAAAATTGTGAAATAATATGCATATACAATAAAAAAACATACACGGCAATTATTGCTTTGCCGCATGTTTTAAACTTGTATACGCCGCGTATGCGGCAACATGAAAGAGGGAATTTTGGCCGAGCCGAAGGGACGGCTAATCTATAAGATAAGGAGAGATCTATGCACAACTTTAAAAAGAAATTTGTGAGTTTGATGCTTGGCGGCGTTTGCGCGCTTACAATGACGGCAACGGCATGCAACACCGATGACACCAACGACACCAAACCCGCCCCCGAAGTCCACGAACACACAGCCGCCACGGAATGGGTATTTAACTCTACCCAGCACTGGCACCCCGCAAGCTGCGACGACACCAACCAGAAATTTGACGCGGCAAACCACGTTGACGAGGACGGCGACAGCGTTTGCGACGTTTGCGGATATAACATCACGCCGCACACGCACGTTTTTGACGACGAATGGTCGTATGACGCAACCGGCCACTGGCATGCAGCCCTCTGCGGCCACGACGTAAAGAGCGACGAAGCCGCCCACACCGCCAATGCCATGGGCGTTTGCACGGAGTGCGGCTATCAGGTGAGCCAGCCCGACGTTTCGACGGTGGCCAAGGCCATTGATGTTGCCGTATACAACGACTCCCTTGCCGAACACGCCGAGGGGACAATAGACTACTTCAACTCGATATATGATGACAGAACTTCTACATATTCCGTGTCGTACGACAGATATGAAGATTATACCTACACCTACTTTTACGACAATTACAGCACCAGCGAACGCTGGTATACGACGGGGCCGGACAACGACATTATGGCCGTTGAAAGCATTGACGGTGCCACCCCCGTATATCTGAACGAAGAGATTTCGGCAGATAACCTTAAAGGTTATGTATTTACACTCGGTATGCCCCAGCAATATGCAGGCGTAACGGCAATGGTTGAAGGCCTTTACAACTACGCAAAAGAGAGCGAAATTGAAGTTACCGAAAATATTGAAGAGGGCGTATATTCATTCACATACAACTGGTATCATGAGGGTTACAGCGAACAATACGATCCCGCAACAGGCGGTTCGAAGGAAGTACGCGACCGCTATTACGACACCTATAACGTAGTTGAAGTTTCGTTCACCCTCGACAGCCAGAATTACATCGATACGTTAACGGCGAATTCGACGGAGTACGATTCGGAAAGCCTTGAATTCCCCGCAGACGACGAGAATGCCAGGGGCACTCTTAAAGCGGACGCAACGCCCTATATTGTTTATGATTACACGCTTGAACAGGGCGGACGCAATCCCTATGAATACGAAGAAGTTATAATGACCGACTTCGACCTTGTGGACGAGGTGGATAACGTTGTAAGCGGCGACAAGGACGTTGCAGCCATAACGCTTGCACCTTATTCTAATAAACAGTATAAACTTGCAAACATTCAGCCCTCCACTTCTGACGGTTCGATAGACAAACTTTCGGTTAAGCTGTATCAGTACAACGAACAGGCCGAAGAATATGTTGAAGTCACTCCCGGCTTCACAACTATGAATGTTTACGGCTATGCAGGTTACATTCAGGTACAGACCACGGCCGAAGGCACATACCGCATAGAAGTAACCTCGGCAAGAGTTACAACATACGTCAACATAATAGTAAAATTCCCCGCACCCGACTATATCGAAGCCACGGCGGAAGGCACTTCGGCAGACAGCTACAACACCTATACAGGCGTAGACGTGGCTATCGGCGGAAAGGTTGCATACGGCTTTGCACCGGGCTTTACCGCAGAACTGACGGGCGACAACGCAAGCGACGCCGAGGTTGTAACCGACGGCAACGACGGATACACGTTCACAGCCGAAAAAGCAGGCTCTTACACCGTTAAGGTAACTTCTACGGCAAACACCAACGTAAGCGACACCATAACCATAGTTGTTGCAAATCCCCCTGCAATTGCAGACGTATTGAACGGCAATTATGTTTTCACAACCGACCG
Source organism: uncultured Clostridia bacterium (assembly GCA_944367955.1). Taxonomy (GTDB): domain Bacteria; phylum Bacillota; class Clostridia; order Christensenellales; family Borkfalkiaceae; genus Coproplasma. Next base: position 195 of record CALVWU010000006.1, on the reverse strand, counting down.
CGACGAAAATTGGGAACTTAACAGCAACGCCTATGTAGGATTTGTTCCCGAAAGCGAAGGTGCGACAACCGGTACGTTGAAATATTATTTTGACACCTATAACGGCAGCCTTGAATTGGGCGGCGAAGCAACGTATGCCTATAACAGCGAAACGGGCGAGATAGACGTCAGCGGATATACCGCCGTCGGCGAAAA
>CALVWU010000005.1 GCA_944367955.1 uncultured Clostridia bacterium | reverse complement strand
CGGAACGGAAACAATAACGCTTTCCGAGTTGGAAAGCGCAAAAAGTTCGGATATAAAATGCGTAGGTGCACCAAAAAAACGGTCAAAATCAATCGATTTTGACCGTTTTTTGACATTAATTATAGAGAACCATTGTTTGCAAATGTCTCTCGTTGTTTGCGGCATATTGCCGCGGCAATATCTTAAAGCAGGGGTGAAAACACATTTAAAACGGCATGCAGTGCCGCAGCCGGACGGCTCAATTTAAAATCTTCGGGTATGCGCTGCGAAACGGCTATCGTGTCGTCGAAGTCGGCCTTAATTTCGGCTATGCATGGCGTTTTATGCATCACGGCGCCGCATTCGTAGTGGTGCACAAGGCTGCGGTAATCAAGGTTTATTGTTCCCACAAACGCCCATTCGTCGTCGGATACAAGCATCTTTGCGTGTATAAAACCGGGCGTGTATTCGTATATCTTTACGCCGGCTTTCAGCAAAAATGAATAGTTTGAACGCGTCATGTCCAGTATGACTTTTTTGTCGGGTATATGCGGCGTTATTATGCGCACGTCCACGCCGCGCAGGGCGGCGTTTTTAAGCGCGGCCATAAGGTTGAAATCGGGTATAAGATATGGTGTGGCGATATAGCAGTAGCGTTTTGCCGAAGCGATAAGATTTATATAGTTGTTTTCGCCCACAAGCTCGTCGTAAAGCGGTTCTGGGCCGTCGCCGAAGGGGTGGATATACCCTTCGTCGTCAAATTTTTCGTGTTCAACGAAGTATTCCGCATAGTTCTTCGGCGCGTCTTCATTCATGTCGAACATCTGCAAAAACATCGAAAGCAGGTTGTCCACGGCCGAACCCTCAATCTTTATCGCCGTGTCCTTCCAGCGGCCCAGCCGCATGTTTTTGTTCACATATTCGTCGCCTATGTTTATGCCGCCGGTAAAGCCCGTTTTGCCGTCGATAACGGTTATCTTGCGGTGGTCGCGGTTGTTGTGTATGCCCGAAACGACGGGGCGGAAGGGGTTGAACTTGCGGCAGTTTATCCCTGATTTTTTAAGTTCGCGCGGGTATCCCGGCGTAAGCATGCCCGCCGTGCCTATGTCGTCGTACATCAGCCGCACTTCTACGCCTTCGGCGGCCTTGCGGATAAGCAAGTTAAGTATGCTGTCCCACATCTTGCCATGATCAACTATGAAATACTCCATAAAGATGTATTTTTTCGCGCTTTCAAGTTCGGTTAAAAGCGCGGCCCAAAACTCTTCGCCCGTGCCGTAATAGGTTATTCGGTTGTGCATATGTCCGCGTGTATATGCCGTTGAACGCAGATATGATTCTATGCCTTCGACCTCTTTGCAAAGTTCTTCGGCGGCAACCTGCGAGCACGCGGCCGTATCGCGCCTGATCTGCATGGCGCGTTCGTACTGCTTTTTGGGAATGCGCGCGTTGGCGAACAGAATGTATGCAAGTATGGTAAAAAAAGGAAACAGCGCAAGCAGTATCAGCCACGGTATTTTAAATTCGGGCGTTTCTTTGCGGTTTACAAGCGCGAAGAACACGCCCAGCGCGAACAGCGCGCTCAACAGCTGGAACAGGGGAAAAATTTCCAGCGCGACGATCGCCAGCACGATAAGCGCGATCTGCAAAAGCATAAGCGCGGCAACGGGGATCACTTTGCCGAACAGCGTGGCTAAAATTTTCATTTAAACTCCTTATATGTCTGTTTTATCGGGTGAGCCGCCCCTGTCTTCGAGGCGGGCATATCGTTCGTCTATATCTTTAAAATAATTTATAAAGCACTTATAAAACCCCTTGCTTTCGGGCGTTATATACGGGCTTTCTGGCGGGCCGAGGCGTTCAAGCTCGTTCAGCCGATAGTCGCCGTTTACTTTCCAACCCTGCAAAAAACCTATGTGTATCGCGTCGGCGGGACAAAAGAACGAACAGCGCATGCACATGTCGCAGCGGCGGCCGAACTCGATTTTGCCGTCTTTTATTTTAATGTTGTCTTCGGGACAGTTTTTAACGCACAGCCCGCACAGGGTGCATTTATCGTCCGCGCGGTAAAAGAACGAATTCACCGCGCCGCCTATTTTCTGCACCGAAATTATCGCCGAGGCAAAGTTGTATGCGGGGTTCGAATGTATGCGTGCCGCATGTCCGCTTTCAAGGTCGTCCGCCATTATTTTTAAAAGCTTTTTATTGTAAAAAAGTATTTCGCGCACAAAATTTTTGTCGAAGGCGAAATGTATGTTATAGGGCATTACAAAGTGGTATTCGCCCGCAAATATAGCCCCGCGTCTGCGCATGCGCCTCAGCAGAATGCGGCTTGAAGCGTTGTTCATCGCAAACGTTTCGCCGCTGTTTTTATAAATAAAATACTTTTGTCCGCTTAAAATATCAAGCTTTTTTACGTAGTTGTTGAAGGGCAGCGGAGAGTTGAAGCCGTATATCGGATAGCCGAACCCTATCATGTCGTAGCCTGCGGTATTTATTACCGGCGCGCCGCGGCGGATCTCCGCTCTGTCAACTTCGTGCCCGCGCCGTAAAAGTTCGGCCTGCACCCCGTCGGTCAAAAAGCGGGTGTTGTATGTGCCGGTGTAGTATACAAGCAAAATCTTCATGTGCGCACCATGCCCTGCTCTATCAAAAAGTTCACATGGTCGCGCACCGTCTCTTCGAGCGGGCGGGGGCGATAGCCGAATTCGCGCTTCGTCTTTTCGATGGGGAAGTCGGCCCGCTCTTTAAGCGAGGACAGCGCGGCAAGGGTATACAGCGGCCGCTTTTTTGTCGCCTTTGCGGTCAGGTACAAAAAGGGCAGACCGGCGTATGCCGCCCACAGGGGCAGGGTGGGAACGCGTTTGCAGCCCGTCATCTGCGAAATGACGGCAAGGCAGTCGTTTATTTTATCGGGTTCGTGCGCGAATATATAGCTTTCGCCGCGCCTTGCCCTTTCAAATACGGCGGGCAGCACGTTTGCAAAGTCGCGCACGTCGAAGTCGTTGTATCCCGCGTTTACCGAGGCGGGCAGCCTGCCGTTTATGTAGTCTATGAATACCTGCGACATATGGCTGTTGCTGTAATCGCCGGGGCCCAAAACGCCGGCAAGCATAAGTATGCTTGCGTCAAGACCGAATTCGTTTACGGCGTCAAGCACTATTTTGTCGGCCTCGCTCTTTGCGCGGGCATAGTCGGTGCGCGCCTTTGCCGGGTCGGGGATATAGGTTTTAAGTTCGCTGTCGGGAAAATATCCCTTTGCGAACGCCTCGGTAGAGGATATGTGCAAAAGTTTTTTCGCACCGTGTTCTATGCAGCATTCGGCAACGTTTTTTGTGCCCTCAACGGTAACTTTTTCAAGTTCGGCCGCGCTGTCCTCGCCTATGCTCACTTTGGCGACGGTGTGAATAACGTAAAAAGGCCCGTCGCCCTCGAACAGCCCGTCAACGTCGGATTTATTCGATATGTCGCCGAATACCGCCTGTGGTGCTTCGTCTTTGAAAACTCTTTCAAATTTTGCGCGGCTGCGCGCAAATCCGCGCACGCTGCAACCCTCTTTTAAAAGTTTTTTAGTAAGCACGTTGCCCACATACCCCGTGCAGCCCGTAACTATGTATGTCCCTTTATCCATAAATTAAAAAACTCCGTTTTCTTTTTATTATGCACCCGCAATATAAACTCTGTTTACGTTTTTGCATAAAAAAATAAAATTTATCTCTTGCCGTTTGACTTCATGCGTCGCGGAGAAAGCGCGGGCGGAAAATCTTTCCGCCCGCGCTTTAAAACGTGCTTTTCAACGTTATATCGCGCTGTTGTTGATGTCGTCGAGCCTGTTCTTTTTTACGGCGCAAATTATTCGTCCCGCCGAGGCCGCGGCGGTGATAACAAGGGTCGCGCCCGCCGTAAACGCAATGGTTTCCGCGCTAATTGCGAATAGCGGAGCAAGCAGCGCGGAGTTAAGGATAAGACACGTAGCCGACAGTGCGACAAGGGCGGCGGCGAACGCGATAAGCGCGACCGCGGCGCATTGCGCGACACATATCTTTGCAATATCCCGTTGCCGCGCACCGTTTGCGCGCAGGGCGTAAAATTCGTCTCTGCGCCTTTTAAAAACGCAGGCAAGCCATATCGCGCCGAGTGCCGCGGCGACTGCCGCGCATACTCCGCCGCCTATGCAAAGGGGGGCTAATATGTGCCTTTTAAAGAACATAAGGGGGGATATGAAGCTTGAATATACGCTGTTCATCGAAACGGATTTTTGCAAATTTCCTTCCCGAAAGTTCAGGTCGTTAAAAAGCTGCAAATCTTTTTTAAAGTCGCCGCTCAGCGTAATAAAAACTTCGTCGTCGCTGTAATACGCCCGCGGAACGGACTTAAAAAATATCGCGCATGCAGTCGAACGCGCCGTGCCGCTTATTATGTTTGAGGCATACGGGTTGCTTTCGCGCAGCTCGGCATAGGTAACATCGTCGAATTTAGCGTAATATTCCCTGTCGAATCGGGTGGAATATACGCCGCATATCGCGGCTTTGCCCAGTTTTTTGCCTATCAGATCGTCGGGAGTTGAAATTTTTTCAACTGTGCCGTCGGCGTTTTTATAGCCGTATTTGATAAATATATCGGCGCGCAGGTCGGTTATGGCAACTTCGTCCTCGGTCTGCGGCAGGCGGCAAAGCGAAACGTTTAAAAATCTCGCGTCGGGCGCAAGGCCTGCGTCCTCGCAGCCCGTTTCGGGATCGAGCTCTATGCATGTATAGGCGGTGCACAGCCTATCGTAAGCCGAACGTTCCCCGTCCGGCATGGCCAAATTTTCTTCGGCCCAATTTCCCAGTACGGCCGTGCCGGATATTACCCTTAGCGGAGGATCGCCGCCGCTGAACTGCTTAATGGTTTCAAGCTGCTCGTCGCTGAGCGGGGAAAAGCCCACCGGATAATAATTTAGCTGATAGATCGGGTTGTATGCCTCTATTCCCACGCTTTTAACGTCGCTTTCGTACAGCATCAAAAGCTCTGCTTTGTACTGATTTGCCGTTCCGCCCGCAAAAGCAAGCGAAAGCGCGGCGAGTGCGATAACCATGATCGCCGTGCACACTGCCGCAAACACGGGGCATATGCGCAAGCCTTTAACTGCTTCGGTAAATACGCATGCGGCGGGCAGTTTGCCCGGCAGCGTAAGCGGCGGCCGCGGTGCGCCGGCTCTTTCGGGCGGCGGCGGTGCAATGTATGTGTCGCTTTTAATTTTTCCGCCGGCAAGCTGTATAACGCGGTCGCCGAACCGCATGGCCGACTGCACGTTGCGCGCGGCAACCACTATAAGGCGGTTTTTTGAAAGATTTTTAAGCAGCTTGTATAACTCTTCGGCTTCGTCTTCGCCAAGCCCTTCGGCGGGTTCGTCGGCAAGCACTATGCGCGCGTTCTTTATCAGCGCGCGGGCAACAAAAACGCGCCGTCGTTGTTCGGTCGAAAGCTTTTCGGCTTTGCCGTTCAAAAGCTCCCGTTCAAGGTCCGCACCCTGCATTGCCCGCACAATATCATCGGTTGAATACCTTTTGCCCTGCAAATCGAGGGGAAAAGATATGCTGCGCTTTACTTCGCCGCACATTTTTTCGCCGAGGTCGGAAATAAACGCTGTCGAAGCGTTGCGGTATTCGGTCAGCACGTCGTCGCCGCAACGGTTAATGTGCAGGTCGTAAAGGTATATGTCGCCCTTTGTGGGGCGGTCGGTTCCGCCGATAAGCGAAATAAGGGCGGATTTTCCGCACCCGCTTTCGCCTGCAATAAACACAAGTCCCGTTTCGGGCAGTTAAAAACTTATGCCGCGCAACGCCTCGCGCTTTTGCTTGGGGCCGTAATATGTTTTAAAAACATTTTTTACGGTTAACATCATTGTCAGAGCTCCTGCTTTACAGTCGGTTGAAAGAAAGCCTTGCTAAACCGTTCTGTAATTTTATTGTAACGCAAGAGTTTAATTTTGTCAATAGCAAAGTCAAATAATTACATTAACTGAAAAAAAATCACATATAGTTCTTGCCGAACTTGACGGCGCGGGATAGGCGTGATATAATGAGCGTGAAAACCGAAGCGGGAAAAATATTGGCAGAGGAGGACGGACATGAAAAGATTTGCAAAAGTTTTTGCGTGCGCATGCGCGGCCGCCGTTGTTGCGGCGGGCGGATTTTCGGGCTGCGGCGGCAGAAGCACTCTGCTTGCAAGGGCGGCAGATCCTCAAAGATACGAATACACACAGCAGGGAGTCGAAGCGCGCGACAGGGTTATAAAGGCCTCTAACGACTTTGCCGAACGGTTCACAAGGGCCGTGCTGCAGGGGTATGACGGGCAGGGCAACGTCGCGCTTTCGCCCGCCTCGGTGTTTACGGCTCTTGCGATGACGGTTACTTGCTCCGACGGGCAGACCAAGGATGAATTGATTTCCGCGCTGGGCATAGGCGAAGAGGAGCTTTCGGCGGGTTTCGGCAGGTATTTTTCGGAGCTGAATATCGAATATACCGGCGGCAAAGTGGCGGCCGCCAATTCGATATGGCTGGGCGAAGGCTATGAATTCAGCCTCGATTCGGTTCAAAAGCTGGCAAACGAATACTTTTGCAGTTCGTATGCGGCCGACTTCAAAAACGACAACGAAAGGGCCAACCTCGCCGTTCGCGAGTATGTGCGCGACAACACCGAAGGGCTCATCGACACGCCCTTCAATCTTTCGTACGACACTGCATGCGCGCTTGTAAATACTCTGCTTTTAAAGGATAACTGGAATTTTTACGGGGACGAACTGCCCCTCACCTCGCAGCAGTACGCGTTCACCGCCGCCGACGGGCGGGAATTGCTTTTAAATCTTATCGAGGGCAACTATAACCCCGGCATTGCGGTCGAAGGCGAAAATTTTACGGCCTTTTACACAAGCACCGCAAACTCATTTAAAATACACTTTATTCTGCCGGACGAGGGCGTGAGCGTGGGCGAAGCGTTTGACGCCGGGGCATTGAACACCGTGATCGATGCGGGCGACTATAACGCGACGGACGAGGCGAATAAGATAAAAAACTACACGCGCGCGCTGTTTCCCGCGTTCGACGGTTCGTACGCGGGCAGCATAAACGACGCGCTCAAAGATATGGGCATCACCTCTCTGTTCGGCGAAGGGTGCAACCTTACGCGCCTCATGCCCGGCGGAGGCGTGTGCTGCAACAGCGTGGCGCACGTTGCAAAATTTTCGGTCGACCGCAGGGGAATAGAGGGGGCCGCGGCTACCGTGGCGGATATGGGCCCCACCGCGGCCGATCCGGGCGAGTATGAAAAAAAGTATTATGACTTTATCGTTAAAAGAGCGTTCGGGTATGCGGTGACTTCGCCGTGCGGCGCGGTGCTGTTTACGGGCATTGTAAATAACGTTTAAGCGTTGGACGCAAATAGTTGCGGGGCAGACAAAACCTTGTCTGCCCCGCAACGTTTTAAGGGGAAAGTATGAAATAAAAAAGGTACGCTTTGTATGGTTTCGGTAAATAAGGTTTCGGCGGCCGTCCGCGCGTCACGCGCCGTATTGCAGAGCGGTGGCGGTGAATGTGGTGGACTGGCTTTCAAACGAAATCTGTGTGCCGCCGAATATGCCGTGGTTTTCAAGCTTGCCGCGGAAAACTTCAAACGTCACCTCGTCGCCCGGTTCTATTTGAGCAAGCGCGGCGTTATATTCCGCTATCGAAGAAATTTCGACGCCGTTTATCTTATAGATGCGGTCGTAAAGCTCGAACGTGCCGTCTTCGACGTTTTCGCCCAGCGCGGTAACGTATGCTATGGTATTGCTCGTGCCTATACCCGAAGAGATGCTGCCCTCCGAAAGCGTTATGTCGAACGTTGCGCGTCCTACGACGTAGCCGTGGCTTACAAGGTCGTCAAACGTGTCTTTCGCAGTGTTTGCGGGAATGGCAAAGCAAATGCCTTCCACTTCCTCGTCCGAAGTTTTCGCGTTTACTACGCCTATCAGTTCTCCGCGCATATTGAATAGTCCGCCGCCCGAATTTCCGGGGTTTATCGCGGTGTCGGTCTGCAACAGCGTCATGTAGTGTTCACCCACAAGTATGTTGCGTTCAGTGGCCGAAAGTATGCCCTTTGTAACCGTTCCGCCGAGGCTGCCGAGGGGGTTGCCTATGGCAATAAGGTCTTCGCCTATCTGCAAATCGTCGCTGTTTCCCCATGTGGCAAGTTTAAGCCGGCTTTCGCTGTATATCGAAACCACGGCAATATCAGCCGCGTCGTCGGTGGCTACAAGTTCGGCTTTATATTCCGCGCCGCTCCGCGTGCGCACGAGAATGTCGTCTGCGCCGTCTATAACGTGGTTGTTGGTTATAATAAGGTATTGGCTGTCGTCCTCACTGCCGCGGGCCACTATAACGCCGCTGCCCGCGCCCGAAACGATGTATTGCATGCCCCACTGCGTTGTAACGGCCTCGGTGCTTATCTCTACAACCGTATCGGCCACTTCGCTTACAACTTCCGCCGTAGAGCTGTATACCGTCGAATCGGTTGAAACGTACGAAACCACGGGCTGTTCCAGCGTGGGATCCTGTTCGTCGGCGCAGGCTGCAAAGGCGAACGTTCCGGCCGCCACTGCAACGCAGGCGAGCAGGGATATTGCTGTTTTTAAAGACTTTTTCATGGATCGACTCCTTAAATCGCGCTGCGGCCGAAGTTCGGACGCATGCAATTTTTTGCTTTATTGTAAATATTATACAGTGCCACCATGTAATCGCATTGAAGCGGCCATGAAGTTTTTGTGTAATTACGGTTAAGGATGTGTTAAAAGGCTTTAACGCGGCATATATTGCGGGCAATCGGTGCGCGGCGTTAAAAATATTCGGGTGCGGCCGCTGTTGACAGGCCGCGCCCGCAGTGGTATAATGTTTAAAAACAAAAAGGGGGGGCGCATATGATATATCGCGGCATTGAAGAGCTTGTGGGCAACACCCCGCTGGTTACCTTGAATAAATACTGCGCGGCGCGCGGCGCGGGTGCGGAAATAGTTGCCAAGGCGGAATTTTTTAATCCCGCCGGCTCGGTAAAGGACAGGGTGGCCCTGCACATTTTAAATTGTGCCGAACGCGACGGAAAATTGAAAAGAGGCGGCGTAATAATCGAACCCACGTCGGGCAACACGGGCATAGGCCTTGCCGCATTAGGCTGCGCAAGGGGTTACCGCGTTATTCTCACCATGCCCGAAAACATGTCGTCCGAAAGGCGCAGGCTGATTGCCGCATACGGCGCGGAGATAGTTTTGACGGGGGCGGCCGAGGGCATGCGCGGGGCGATAGAAGCGGCCCGTGAGCTCGCAGCAAAGATACCCGGAGCGTTTATCCCCGACCAGTTTGCAAATCCCGCCAACGCGCAGGCGCACTATCTGACCACCGGGCCGGAGATTTGGAACGGCTGCGAAGGTAAGCTTCAAGCTTTCGTGGCGGGCGTCGGCACCGGAGGAACGGTGACCGGGGTGGGAAAATACCTTAAAGAGCGGGATAAAAATATAAGCGTAATTGCCGTCGAACCGCAGGGATCGCCGGTGTTGTCAAATGGATATTCGGGGGCGCACGGCATTCAGGGCATAGGCGCGGGGTTTGTGCCGAAGGTTTTGGATACGCGCGTATACGACGAAGTTTTGGCCGTAAGCGAAGAGCAGGCGTTCGGCGAGGCCCGCGCTCTGGCAAAATGCGAAGGTCTGCTTGCGGGCATCTCTTCGGGGGCCGCGCTGTATGCCGCGTTGCAGCTTTCAAAGCGCGCAGGATATGCCGGCGGGCGCATAGTCGTGTTGCTGCCCGATACGGGCGCAAGGTATCTTTCCACTCCGCTGTTCGGGGAATGAGCGCGCAATGTTTCAATTTTGCGTTAAAAAGGTTTGAAAAAGCCGCGGAGTGTGCTATAATACTTTAAGAATTTAACAAAGGTCAAAAGGAAGGTTTTTTTATGAATTACAGAGAAGAATCCCTTAAAAAGCACTATGAATGGCGGGGAAAGATTCAAACGCTTTGTCGCGTTCCCGCCGAAAACAGGGAAGACTTGTCGCTTGCGTACACTCCCGGCGTTGCCGAGCCGTGCATGGCAATACACGAGGATGTTGAAAAGAGCTTCGAACTTACCCGCCGCTGGAACACTGTGCCGGTAATAACCGACGGCACCGCCGTTCTGGGACTGGGCGACATCGGCCCCGAAGCGGGCATGCCCGTTATGGAGGGCAAGTGCGCGCTGTTCAAGGCCTACGGCGACGTGGACGCGTACCCTTTGTGCATAGGCAGCAAGGATACCGAAGATATAATAAAAACCATAAAACTGCTTTCGGGGTCGTTCGGCGGAGTCAACCTCGAAGATATTTCCGCACCCAGATGCTTTGAAATCGAAACGCGCTTGAAGGAAGAACTCGACATCCCCGTATTCCACGACGACCAGCACGGCACCGCCATCGTTGTGGCTGCCGCGCTCACCAATGCCTTAAAACTGGCAGATAAGAATATTTCCCAGATAAAAGTTGTTATAAACGGCGCGGGGGCGGCAGGCATTTCGATAGGAAAATTCCTTTTAAAGCTGGGCGTTACCGATATAATTATGTGCGACAAGGCGGGTATTATAGTCGAAGGCGACCCTTCACTAAATGACGCGCAAGCAAAAATATCCCTTGTCACCAACAGGCAAAAGCGTAAGGGCACGCTTGCCGACGCCATGCGCGGCGCGGACGTGTTCATCGGTGTTTCGGCTCCGCGCGTCGTTTCGGGCGATATGGTAAGAAGCATGGCGCAAAAGCCCATCATTTTTACCATGGCCAATCCCGTGCCCGAAATCGACCCCGAAGAGGCAAAGGCGGCCGGCGCGTTCATCGTCGGCACCGGCTCTTCGCAGTACGCCAATCAAATTAACAACGTGCTGGTGTTCCCCGGATTGTTCCGCGGCGCGCTCGACGTGCGCGCGTCTGCCGTAAACGACGAAATGATGCTTGCCGCGGCTAAGGGTATAGCAGAATACGTCGGGCCGGATAAACTTTCGCGCGAGTACATATTGCCCTACGCCTTCGACAAGCAGGCGCATAAATGCGTGGCCAAGGCCGTGGCGCAGGCCGCAATCGAAAGCGGGGTTTCAAAAATTTATAAAAAATAACGCCGCACTTTTAAAATACGGCGTGGTGATAGGTGAAAAAGGCCGGCGGCCGCCCGAATATCGGGCGGCCGCCGGCCTTATGTTCCATTGTATTTACTGTATTAACTGGATTAACTGTATTAATTATGTTTTGTCGCCGCGCGTTTCGGTTCGTAAGCATGCGCGCGCATTTTTTGCGTATGAATGCTTTAAAAGCTTACCGCAAAGCGCAAAAGACGGTGTGTTTTGCAATGTTTAAGTTTTTAAATAAGCGTTTCGCCCCGCGCCGACCTTGCGTCGGCGCGGGGCGTTTTGCATAAAGAATGAAACTATTCAAACATTCCGTCGTCGGGCGGAGGGGTTTTGCGTCGGCGCGATTTGCCGTCGCCGTTTTTGGTGACGTAAACGGTAACATAGCCTATCGCGGCGAGGGCAAGCAGAACTATAAGCAGAACAACTATAACCTTTTGCACTTCGCTGCCGTATTCAAAATCGTCGCTGCCGGTGGTTTGTTCCTTGTCGTTTTCGGCTGAAAACGTATACGGCGAAAGCAGTTTTTGCGGCGCGTAACCTGTTACGCTTTCTCCGTTTACCGTTGCCGTTACTTTATAAAATACGTTGTCGAAAAAGTCGAGTTCAAACTTTTCTTCAACCGAAACTATCGTGCCGCTTTCAAGCTGCGCTATTTCGGTTGCCCCGCACATATATGGCCGCGAATACAGCGAAATGTCTGCAAGCGCGTATGCCGAGCGCATGTCGAGAGCGGGTGCCGAGTAGTCGGATTTTTCGGTTGCCGAAGTAAGTGTTATATAGCTTTGGCTAAGTCCGTTTTCGTCCGGCATCACGATTATTGTGGCGTTGCCCACCTCGGCAACGGCCAGGGCGGAGTGGTCGCCCGTCAGCCTTTCGGTGCCGAGAGAGTCGAAAGTTTCGCCCACGTCTTCCAAATCTATTTTGGTGATATATGTGTCGTGTCCGTCCGTGGTCTGCGGATGCACCGTAACCGTTTGTACCGAATAGCTTGCGGCAAGCAGCTCGGCCGCGTTGCCCGTGTTCACCCTGTCTGCGGCCGAAAGGTCGGTGTATTCGGCGGGCACGGCCTGTTTTTCGGTGCCGTTCAGTTCGTAAACTTCGCCGCCGTACATAACGTATACCTGTTCGTCGTACATTTTAAGGTGCGTACAGCCCTCTTCGAATATTATAACGGGCATGTTGTCGCCCTTGCGGTCGATTACGTACAGCCCGCCCGAATCCGTTATGTTGTATTCAAAGCTGCCGCAGGTTATCGTCTTCCGTTCCTCAAACGCATAGTCGGCAACCGTCAAAGAGGGGTAGGAATACACCATGTCGTCGGTGCGCCTTAAATACAGCGTGTCGCCGCCGTATTCGATATCCGTTATCTCGAAGCCGCAGTCGAATTCTTTAAGATATTCGTCGCCGAATTCGTCGGGCTCTATAATATACAGTTTGGTGCTCTGCGCGTACGCGCGCGTGCCGCCGTGTACTGCGTAGTCGGCAAGCGAGGTAAAATTAAGCTCGTTTGTAAACTCAGTGGGATAAACGCACTCCCCGCCGCCCTGCGCGGCCGCAGTGTATGAAGGCGCGATGCACATTGCAAGTACCAACGCCGTTGTAAATGCCGCAAACTTTTTCACGTTCAAATTATACCACCTTTTATCGGTATTGTAAAGTTTTTGCGCTTAATATTGCAAATTTGCGTTCGCCCTGCGGCTTCGGTCAAAAATGCATATCCCGCACCGCCGCGCGCGGGGCGGTGCTGTCGCTTAAAGCCCCGTTTTTGCCGTGCGCGCGGCGGTTTTAAAACTTTTGCACATAGTTTTGCCGCAAAAAATATAAAAAAATTTTTTAAATATGAAAGTTTTGTCATATTATATGCTGTATAATACAAACGAACAAATGTTCAAGTATGTTTAAATGTTTTTTTGTGAGAGCAGTATGAAGAGGAGCATATTCAAATTTTACTTCCGCGCGCGGCGGCTGAACGACGCAATGGACAAACTCATACTCCGCGCCGCCTGCCGTTCGGTCGACGGTACGCTGTCGGGCGGAGCGTATGCCGAGCGGATCGCCTCGCTTGTCGAAGCCAAGAGCGAACTGGCCGCGCTGTGGAGTTATCTCGACGGCGTAATGCAGGGGTTCTGCCTTGAAGACAGGCGCGTTTTGTTCAGGTATGCGTTTTTCCGCGGAAGGATAAACGGGCTTCCCCCGCAGGAGTACAACCGCATGCGCCGCGTGGCGGTGCGCTTTTGCCGCAGGGCGCGCATGCCCGCCCGCTTTGCAAGGGCCGTGCGCATAGCCGCCGAATACGACGCGCTTTTGGGCAGATAAGTTGCTATCCGCCCTTTCGCTTGCGCGAAGATAAAAACAGCACGATAAGCGCGCCGCCGGCCAGCGCGATTATTATAACCGCTGCGGCAACGGCACCGCCGTCGTTTTCCTCGGCGGGCGGCGCGTCCTGGCCGTCTTTAAGCAGTTCGTTAAGTGCATAATCATCGTTTGCCCCCGCAATATAGCCGAACGAATCGCCGCATAGCACATAAGAATAGGCCGTTGCGCCCGAATAGTAAGTGCCGTAAAATGCGGCTTCCATCTCTATTTCGCCAAGCGACGGCAGCGAGGGGTCTGCCCCGTCCGCCGAATAGGTTATGTTTATAAGCTTCGAAAGATACACGTTTTCGGGCGGAGCCGCAACGATTTCAAAGTCGCTTTTAAGCACATAGCCGTACAGCCTGCGGTATATTCCCTCGTCTTCGGCATAGCTTGCGTAGTACCACGCGCCCTCGTCGCGCACTATGCGCACGCAGTATGTATACGGCACGGCGAAAAGCGAGGTGCTTTCGTCCTTTTCGGCAAAAAAATATGCCGTGCGGTTTATTGCCTGGGCAAAGTTGTCGCCGTCGGCCGCGGCCGGCCGGACGGACGGGGCGCACGCAAGCACTGCCGTACAAATTATTATTAATAATAATTTTTTCATACCCGCACATTATACCCCGCCCGGCGGCGGGAAATACGGGAGAATTTGTCGCACAATGATGGAAAAACAGGAAATTATACAACGCCTTGCGCGCATAGACGCGCTTTTGGCCGCCCGCGCGGGCAAAAATAAGCTTGCGGGCTACAACGCGGGTCGCAAAAAACACAAAAAGCAACTGGCGTTCCACCGCTGCAAAAAGCGCAACCGCTGGGTGTTCGGCGGAAACCGTTCGGGCAAGACCGAGTGCGGCGCGGTGGAGGCCATATGGATGGCAAGGGGATGCCACCCGTACCGCAAGAACAAAAGGGACGTGTTCGGCTGGGTGGTCTCACTTTCGCAGCAGGTTCAGCGCGACGTCGCGCAGAGCAAAATACTCTATTATCTGCCGCCCGCGTGGATAGCGGATATTGTAATGCTTTCCGGCCGCAAAGACAGTCCCGCCGGCGGAGTGATAGACCAGATAAAGATAAAAAACGTGTTCGGCGGCATCTCTACGATAGGTTTTAAAAGCTGTGACCAGGGCAGGGAAAAGTTTCAGGGCAGCTCGCTCGACTTCGTGTGGTTCGACGAAGAGCCGCCAAGGGACGTATACGAAGAGTGCGTTATGCGCGTGATGGACAGGCGGGGCGACATATTCGGCACGATGACGCCGTTGAAGGGAATGACTTTCATTTACGGTGAAATATATCTCAACCGCAGAAACAATCCCGAAGTGTGGAGTGAATTCATGTGCTGGGAAGATAACCCCTTCCTTCCGCGCGCCGAAATAAAGTTGATGGAAAGCTCGCTCGACGCCCGCTCGCTCGACAGTCGTCGCTACGGCAAGTTTTCCGAAGGCGAGGGGCTTGTGTATCCCGAATTCGATCCCGCCGTTCACGTCATCCCGCCATTTGCCGTGCCCGCCGAGTGGCAGGACGCAATATCCATCGACCCCGGACTGAACAATCCGCTCTCCGCCCACTGGTACGCAGTCGACTGGGACGGCAACGTGTATGTGGTGGCGGAACACTTCGCGGCGGGCAGGGATGTGGAGTTTCATGCGCGTTCAATAAAGGATATATGCCGCTCTTTGGGTTGGAAGTGCGACGAAAAGGGCAGATATGCCGCCCTTATCGACAGCGCGGCCGGCCAGCGCACCCTCGCCGCAAGCAAGAGCGTGGCCGAACTGTTCTGCGACAGCGGCATAATTGTGGACACAAAGGTAAACAAGGATGTGTTCGCCGGCATATGCCGCGTAAAGGAATACTTAAAAAGGGGCAACGGCAGGGGGGATATTTACATATTCGATACCTGTAAAAACATGATAGAGGAGTTTTTAACTTATTCCTGGTCGGCGGGCGACAGTCCCAAAAAGGTCGACGACCACTGCATGGACGAGCTGAGGTATTATATAATGAGCCGTCCGCGCGCACCCGAACGGCACGGTTTTTCGCCCGTGGCGGCAGATAAGGCGCGGCGCATAAAAAAGCTTAAAAACAGCCGCAGAGCGGGCATATAGCCCGCCGCACGGCAAAAAGGAGGGCATATGCAAAACGACGACAGTCTTGAACAGGCACTTAAAAAGTGCGCGGTCGGGTTCGATACCAGCGAAACGGTGGAGGAGTTCGCCGTGCAGGACGGCGAACTTAAACTGATAAAGCGCAAAGTGACGCGCAGGGACATTCCGCCCGACATCAAGGCCGTTAAAATGCTGCTCGACGGCAGGCGGGACGACGAGCTTTCGGACGAAGAGCTGGCCGCCGAGCGCGAAAAGTTGATTAAAATGTTAAAGGAGGACAATTTTGACTGAAAAGACGACAGCCGCTCAAAGAGCGGCAAAACAGCTCGCCGAAGAGGTGAGGGCGGACTTTGCCCGCCGACAGGAGGAGCGCAGGCTGCTCGAACGCGGCTGGCAGCTCAACATGAATTTTTTAAGCGGCAACCAGTACTGCGACGTAAATTCCCTCGGCGAGATAGAAGAGGACTCTTCGGGCTTCTTCTGGCAGACAAAGCGCGTGTTCAACTACATCGCGCCCGCCGTCGACATGCGCGCTGCAAAGCTTGCCCGCGTGCGTCCGCGACTGGCTGTAAGGGCGGCTTCGGAGGGCGTTGAAGACAGGCGCGCCGCCCGCATTTCTTCAAACATACTTGCCGCCGTATACGAAAATCAGGATATTGACGGCTGTATCACGCGCGCCACCGTGTGGTCGGAAACCTGCGGCACCGCGTTCTATAAGATAATATGGGACGGCACCGCAGGATGCGTCATAGGCCGCGGCGAAGAGGAGCTGCGCGAAGGCGGGGTAAAAATTGCCGCCGTGCCGCCCTTTGAAATTTATCCCGCCGCGCTGTCGGAAGAAAATTTGCAGGCCCAGCCCAGCATAATACACGCCGTGGCCATGTCGGTGGAGGATATATACGCGATGTACGGCGTAAGGCTTAAAGGCAGAGACATCGACGAATTTTCTCTCTCGCCCTATTCGGCCGCCGCGCATTCCGTTACGCGGCTCTCCCCCGCAAAGGCGGTAAAGCACGGCTACGAAACGGTGATAGAGCGGTACGAACGCCCCACCGCCGATCGGCCCGAAGGCAGGCTTACGATAGTTGCGGGCGACTGTGTGCTGTTCGACGGCAGTCTGCCGTACATAAACGCGGCGCAGGGTACGCGCGGCTATCCCTTTGTAAGGCAAACCTGCCTGCCTCTCGCGGGTGCGTTCTTCGGAGGCAGCGTGGTGGACAGGTTGATCCCCGTTCAGCGCGCCTATAACGCGGTGAAGAACCGCAAGCACGAATTTTTGAACAGGATCTCCATGGGCACGGTGGCGGTGGAGGACGGCTCGGTGGATACCGACGAACTTGTCGAAGACGGCCTCACGCCCGGCAAGGTGCTCGTCTACCGCAGGGGCGGAACGCCGCCCTCGATGCTCACGCTCGGCTCGCTGCCTTCGGGTTTCGCCGACGAAGAGGACAGGCTGGTAAGCGAATTCGGCCGCATATCCGGCGTGGGCGAGATCTCGCAGAACGCAAACTCGTTCAATTCGGTAACTTCGGCCACAGGGCTGCAGCTTTTAATAGAGCAGGACGACGAGCGGCTGAACGTGTCTTACGAGCAGATAAAGAGTGCGCTTAAAGAGATAGGACGGCACATATTATGCCTTTATCGCCAGTTTTCTCCCTCGCTGCGTGTAATGCGCCCGTCGGCGGGAGGGGATGTTCGCACCGTGTTTTCGTTCACTGCGGCCGACGTGTGCGACGACGTGTATCTCGAAGCCGACAGCGATATAAACCTCACTCCTTCGCGGCGCAGAACGCTTGTGTACGACCTCATTGCCAGCGGCGTGCTCAACGACGAAGACGGCAAGCTCTCGGCGGCGGCAAAGGGCAGGGCTCTGCGCTTTATGGGGTACGGCGGTTTTGCCGAAGACGACGGCTGCGCCGAACTTCACCGGGCCCGCAGCGAAAAGGAAAATATCGCCCTGCTTTCGGGCGACGCGGCCGTAAAGGAGTACGACGACCACGCGGTGCACATAGCGTCGCACACGGCGTATGTTTTAAGCAACGAACTTTCGGCAGAGGCCGACGACGCGTTTTCGCGTCATATCGGACAGCATAAAAAGTTTTTAAAGGAGGAAAAAAATGGATAACACCACACACGAAGTTCCCGCAACGGCGGACACCGCGGAGGCGGAACAAAAACAGAGTGCCGCGACGGTGGCGGGAAAGTTTAAAAGCGTGGATGCCCTGCTTGCGGCCTACAACAGTCTTGAAGCCGAATTTACCCGACGCAGCCAACGGCTTAAAGAGCTGGAAAGAGCGGCAACCGAAGCCGCGCCCGCAACCGCGGCAAGCGCGCAGCTTCCCCCGCAGCCGCAGCCCTCGCAGACCGAGCTTTTGCAGGCGGCCATGTCGGACGAAAAGGTAAAGGAGGCCATAGTTGCCGAATACCTTGTGTCCGCGGCCAAAAACAAGAGCGTACCACTCGTTGCGGGAGGCATATCGCTTTCCGCACACCGTAAAGCTCCCGCAACCGTAAGCGAAGCGGGTGCTCTCGCACAGCAATTTTTAAATAAAAGGAGATAAGATTTGATTACACTCACCAACGCAGATGCGGCTTTAAAAGACTATTACCTCGACGCGGTTGCCGGTCAGCTCAACAGCGGCATTTCACCCTTTTTCGGTGCGATCGAAAAGAGCGCGCAGCACGTCTACGGCAAAAACGCGCGCTGCGCTCTCGTAAAGGGCAACATGGCGCGCATCGCCACCTGCGACGAAGACGGCGCGCTTCCCGACGCGGCGGGCAACAGCTATTACGACGTCACTCTGCCTTTAAAGAATATCTACGGCACAATATCCATAACCGACAAGGCCATGCGTGCCTCGCAGGACTCTTCCGGCGCGTTTGTCAATCTGCTCAATGCCGAAATGGAGGGGCTTGTGGATGACGCCAAGGCCAACTTCTCGCGCATGCTCTTCGGCGACGGCAACGGCCTGCTCGCCTACATTACCAAGGCAAACACCACCACCAACTTCACCCTTTCAAGCGTTAAAAGTTGGTATAAGGGCATGGTTGTCGACATCGCCAACGAGGACGTCACCGACGCAAGCGTAAGCAACTTAAAGATAGTGGCGGTGGATACCGCGGCGGGAACGGTAACTTTCGACAAGGCCGTGGCAAGCCAGGCCTCGTACGAAGGTTACGCGGTCGTCATCAGCGACGCCTACGGCAAGGAGCTTTCGGGCCTCGCCTCGATATTCGACGGTCAGACCGTTTACGGCTACGACAAAGAGGACGACGATTTCTTCAAGCCCTATGTAAGCAGCTATTCCACTCTCACCGAAGACGACATCATAAACGCCGTCGAAGCCATCGAAGAACGCGGCGGCAAGGTTAAAATGATAGTGTGCTCGCACGCCGTGCGCAATAAAATAGCCTCGCTGTTCAAGGATATGCGCGTCATCGGTTCTACCGAAATAACGGGGGGATATACAGGGGTGTATGTAAACGATATACCCGTATATGCCGACAGATTCTGCCCTTCCGACAGAATATATCTTTTAAATCCCGACGACTTTGTTTTGTGCCAGCTTTGCGACTGGGAATGGATGGAGGACGACGGCGGCAGAATACTTACCCGCGTGGCGGGCAAGGCGGCATATACGGCCACGCTTGTAAAGTATGCCGAACTCATCTGCAAAAAGCCCTATGCCCAGGGCATGCTGCAGTATGCGGCGGGTTGACGCATAGCGCACCCGCAAAACGGCTCATTGCCCGCAGGCTTGCCTGCGGGCAAAATACGCGCGGGAATATCCCGCGATGAATGGGAGGTTTTATGCAAATCAAAGATCTGATAGCGTTCGTTATGCGTCTTTCGGGCAGGCCCGACTGCGCCGAAATGCTTAAAGGGGACGAACAGCCGAGCGAAGAATGCCTGCGCATGCGCGATACCGTGCTGCTGTGCGTAAACGCCGTCGCCGACGAGCTTGCAAGGGGATATTTTCCTTTGAAGGCAAGCGAAACGCTCGCGTCGGATGACTGCGCGTATCCCTTTTCGCAATTTGCGCACCTGCCGCACAGAATACTTGCCGTAAAGAGGGACGGCAGGCGCATTGCGTGGAGTTGTTCTCCCTCCGCGATAACCTGCGCGTTCGCCGAAATAGAGGTGGAGTATGAATACGTGCCCGACCCGTTTTCGCTCGAAGACGTGTTCGCCTTCCCCGACCCGGCCGTAAACGCCGCGCTCGTCGCCTACGGCGCGACGGCGGAATATCTTGTGATAGCCGGCGATACCGCCTGCGCCGACATGTGGGAACGCCGCTACCGCGAAGAGATAGAGCGGAGGATCGCGCTTTCGCTTTCGGGCGCGGCCATCCCGCCTCGGAGGTGGATATGATGCGCGATAAGAGCGTTAAAAAATTCGACATGCTCGACGACATCCGCTGTACCGTGGGGGCAATCAGGCAAAACGGCGGGTATTGCCCCGCGCCGGCACCCGTTGAGCGCACGCAGTTTCCCGCTCTGCCCGTCGGGGCGCAGGCGGGCTGGTATTCGCAGGCGAACGGCGCGTTCTATGTCGTATGCGGCGGGTCGGTGTACCGCCTTTCAAAGGGGGCGTCGTCCTTTGCCGAGGTGACCGACTCTGCGGCGCAGGGCGTGTTTTTTGCCGATATGTACATCAGCGGATTTTCGGCAACGGTAATTTTCAGCGGCACAAAGCGCATAGTATATTCCGGTTATGCGCAGGAGGAGGCGCAGGATATCCGCACTTTTTCGGCTGGTACGGTGCATTGCGGCAGGTTCTTCGGCATCGATGCGGCCGACGGATTCAAGTTGTGGTGGTCGGCGTCGCACGCGCTCGATTGGACGGAGGGCATCTACGGCTGCGGCTATGCGGTGCTTCCCCCGTCGGGCGGCAAAATGCTTGCGCTGTTCAGCTGCAAGGACAGGCTGTTCGCCGTGCGCGAACGGGGCATTACCGTGATACACGCTTACGGCGATCCTCAAAATTATAAGATAGACGCCGCGGCGGAGTACGCCTGCGCCGACGGCATAATCGCCTCTACCTGCGCCATGTGCGCCGGCGAGCTGGTGTTCTGTACGCCGAGCGGCATATTCTCGTTTGACGGAAGCAGGGTAAGGCGGCTGTATTCGTTCGGCGGTTCGCCGCTGTCCTCGCCCCTTTCCGCGGCCGCCTGCGGCGACGTATACTGGCTGATATGTACCCACGAAACCCTCGGCGAGGGCGAACTGTGCGGATTTATGCCGGAGGAGGGCTGCGTGTGGGCGGCTGATTTCAAACCCGACTTCCTGTTTGCGGGCGTCGATGGTGTGTATGCCGCGCTCGGTCAAAGCGTGTACGGGCTGTCCGCGCTGCATCAGGGCGGCGCAAAGCTGTATTTCGGGCCTGCGGGCTTCGGCGGCTGCGGCCATGCCTTTTTAAGGGATGTCGAAATCGACTGCCGCGGCTCCTGCGAACTCACCGTCATCTCCCGCGGGGCAAAACTCACCCTTTCGGGCGGCGGCCCGCATGCGGTGAACATGGGCGGCGGAAGGTACGAATTCATATTGTCGTTCGGCGGCAGTCTGCGTTCTTTTACCGTCGCGGCGGAGGTGTAACGTGCAATTCGACATTATTGACATCACGCAGGACGAAGTGGACGAACTTCCCGCCGTCCGACAAAAGCTCATACGCACCGCGCAGCAGAAAAAGAACGAGCTCGAACACAAGCTTGAGCAGCAGTTGCAGGCCTACTATTGCCTGTGCAACACCAACAACATGTATCTTTCGTCGCTGTATAACGACAAGAAGGCCGAGCTTGAAGCCGAAGTGGATTATCAGGTCGAAATACTGCGCGAACAGCTGCTTTTCAACCTCGAACTGGGCGAACCCACCCATGACGGCGAAACGGGCGGCAGCGGCTCGGACGATTCGGGCTACATTGTGGATTACGAGCTGAGCTATCTCGAACGCTATATCGCGGTGCGCGATTTCTATCTCGCCATAGAGGATCCCGCCGAGCGCATGGCTCTGTATGCGGCGGACGAGGTGGCGGCGGAGTACCTCGGCAGTTACTACTCCACGCTCTACAACTATCTTTCAACCTTCAACTGAATTTTTCCGCGCGCTCCGGGCGTACGGAAAAATTAAAGAGGGCGGGGCGCGGCATACGGCCGCGCCCCGCTTTTCGCGCCGTTTTTGCGGCCGCGCTCTTCAAGCCGCTCCCCGCGGCGCAATAAAAGCCTCCGTTCCCGTCTTTTTGCTTTACTTTTGCGCGCGGATATTTTATAATGGTTAGCATGAAGATCGCCGAAGACTGGAAAGATTATAAAATCATCGCCACAAGCGAGGGCATGAAGCTCGAACGCTGGGGAGACGTGGTGCTGCTCCGCCCCGACCCGCAGGTCATATGGAAGGGCGATACCGACCTGTATTCCGTTCCCGGCATAAACGCCGTCTACCGCCGCAGTTCAAAGGGCGGCGGCGCGTGGGAAAGGCGTCTGCCCTTTCCCGAAGAGTGGAACATATCCTATCGCGATCTCACTTTCAAAATAAAGCCGATGGGCTTTAAACACACCGGCCTGTTCCCCGAACAGGCGGTAAACTGGAACGCCATGCGCTCGCTCATCGCCCAAAGGATGCAGCGCGAACCGGGCAGAGAGATAAAGATACTCAATCTGTTCGCCTACACCGGCGGCGCGTCGGTGGCCTGCGCCAAGCAGGGCGCGCTCGTCACGCATGTCGACGCGGCGAAGGGCATGGTCGAACGCGCGGGCGAAAACGCCCGTCTTTCGGGCGTGACGTCGGGCATCCGCTACATTGTGGACGACTGCGCCAAATTCGTCTCCCGCGAGATACGCCGCGGCAACCTGTACGACGGCATAATAATGGATCCCCCCAGCTACGGGCGGGGGCCGGGCGGCGAAATGTGGAAGATAGAAGACGACCTGTTCGACTTTGTTGCAATGTGTTCAAAGGTGCTTGCGCCAAAGCCGCTGTTCGTGCTTATAAACAGTTACACCACGGGGCTTCAACCCTGCGTTATCAACAATATATTGCAGCTCACTTTAAAACGCTTCGGCGCAAATGTGCAGTCGTACGAAGTGGGGCTGCCCACCGAAGAGGGCATTCCTCTGCCGTGCGGGGCGAGCGGGCTGGCAACGTTCGATTAACTTCCGCCGCGGCAAGGCAGTCAGTCCGCCGCGCGGCAAACAATATAAGGAAAGTCGTATGCTCGAAAGCGAACTTGTAATTTTATACGAAGACAACCACATAATAGTCGTGTTAAAGCCGCAAAACGTGGCCTGCTGCCCCGATGAAAGCGGCGACGACAATCTTTTCGACTGCGTAAAACGCTACATAAAGACAACCTACGAAAAGCCCGGCAACGTGTTTTTGGGGCTTGTGCACAGGCTCGACAGGCCCACCGGCGGCGTCATGGTGTTTGCAAAAACATCAAAGGCCGCGGCAAGGCTTTCCGAGCAGATGCGCACAGGCGGGTTCGAAAAGTTATATTTCGCCGTGCTGTGCGGCTGCCCTTCCAAGCCGCGCGCCACGCTTGAAAATTATTTAAGAAAGAACTCGCTCAACAACATGGTGTATGTGTGCACTCAGACCGAAGAGGGGGCAAAATTCGCCTCGCTCGAATACAACGTGCTCGAACGCGCGGGCGGGCTGTCGCTTGCCGAAGTAAAGCTGCACACGGGCCGCACTCATCAGATCCGCGTTCAGATGGCGGCCATAAACTGCCCTCTGTACGGCGACATGCGCTACGGCGGCGAAAACGCCGTAAAGGGCCGGCTTGCGCTGTGGGCGTATTCGCTTCGCTTCACCCATCCCACCACGGGCGAAAAGCTCAGGTTCGAAATAGAACCCCCCAAAGATGAAAAACCGTGGAACGTTTTTAAAATAAAAGTATAATTTTTAAGTATTTTACATGAAAAATGCTCCCGCGTTTTTCAAATTGGTTGACAATGCCATTATATTATTGTATTATTTGTTAGTGGCAAAAATAATCTGTTTGCCGCAACCTTACAATACAGTCATATATAACACATCAAGGTTTTAATCTCTATGAAAAAGTTCAAACTTTCAATGCTCGCCGCATCCGCGATCTGCGCGGTGGCGGCAACCGCTTTAACGGCAACCTCCGTTGCCGCGGCCGATGATTACAGGGACGTCACGCTTACGGGTACCAACGTCTTCTATGCCGGCGTAACGGGTGCTTCCGTGTCCGTTATCCGCGTAACCGACGACAGCGACGACGGACACACCGACTATACCTCGTTCGTCATCGGCAACGATCAAACGGTAACTTTCCGCAAAAATCTTGCCTATGACTGGTGGGCCGCCAACGAAGAGGGTGAGGGCGTGAACGGCAGGTTCAACATGACCGTCGGTTTCGAAGAACTCAACTTTTCAAGCTATACGATAGCCTTCGACAGCCAGCAGTACGCCGCCACCGAAGACGAGGTAAGCAAAAACTACATCGTGTTCATGCCCGAAGGCAGCGAGCTTGCCGTATACGTTACGCAGACCACCGATCTGGCCGAAGACGCGCAGCCCACGCTCACTCTTGCCGATTATTCGAAAATATCCATCGCTTTCGGCAATTACTCCGCGGGCAATTACGATATCAACATCAACGGCCAAGACAGCGGGGCCGACTTTGTAAACGTTCGCCAGAACTATGCTTCGTTCGTGTCCTCCGGCGACAACGCCGCCACGCCCATCACGTTCAGCGCGGAGTGCGAGGACGGCGAAAGCAGCGAAATGATAATGTATTCGCTCAACGGCCAAAGCTTCGAAGTGTTCGGCGCGGTTTCGGATAACAACGGCGGCTACACGGGCGGCACCATCCACGACGATCAGGCCCCCGTCGTCTGCCTCAATTCCCCCGTCAACTATCTCGAATACGGCGAAGAGGTGGATATAGACTACACCACGATAGACGTAATGACCACCTCGCCCAGAACGACGGTAAGCTATTACGTTCTCACCAACGAACAGTTCAACGCAACCGACATCAACTATAACGATACCGACGAAGAGTCCGAGCTCTTTACCGAAATCACAACTTCGTCTTCGTATAAACTTCTGCGCGATCAGTACACTTATGTGCCCTTCCTCACCCAGGACGGCATAGTCGAAACCAACGGCTATTCCACATACGGCCTCGTAAAAGTGTGCCTGTATGTAAGGGATACGACTTCTTCCCGCGCGCAGACCGACTATGTGTTCGTCGATTGGTACGTTTCCGACCAATACAAGGTGGATATAGCCGAAGTCAAGGGCGAACAGTCCACAACGCCCGATAAGTCCTTTATAAGAATAGTGAAGGACAGCCGCGGCGCAACCTACGGCGATTCCTCCGTCACCGACTATCAGAGCTATGTCGACTACGTTGCCAAGGTTGCCGAAGAGTATCAGGCAAAGATAGACGCGCACATCGCCGAAAACTATCCCGAAGGTCTGTTCGCAAGTTCCGACGCAACCTTCTGTCTGCCCGAATTTTCGGGTTATATAACCGATAACATCGGCGGATACACCGATTTGACCTATTCCATATATTACAGTGCCGGTACAACGGGTTCTTCGACTTCGCTCGACTATAACGAACTCGCCCTCCCCATCGAGGAGGCCGAAACCACCTATCGCTTTACGATAGTGGCCGCCGACGCGAGCGGCAACTCCATGTGGTACTACGACGAAGACGGCGAAATGCAGGATATTGATACCTCAGAAATATGGGAGGAGGAATATGAAGACCTGCTGCCCTACTTCGAAGTGGAAGTTTCCTACAAGCCCGCCACGGTGGAAGACCCCGGCCTTCAATCGGTCGGCTATGTCGGTTCCACCTACAACAACGCCAAGTTCGATATAACGGGCGTAAGCGGCACATATACGGCAAATTACAACCTGTATGTGTTCGACCGCGAGGCTCTGTACAACGAAACGGGCGTCGATCTCACCTACAACCAGGTTGTAAACAATGCCTACACGCTCTTCTTCGATGAGTACGACGGCATATCCAATTCCAGAAAGTACTTCACCCTCGTAACCGACGACGAGGAATACGAAGACCTTTCGTGGAACTCCTCCTCGGTAACTTTCGTGCCTCAGGATTCCTCGGTATACTATGTCGTGCGTCTCACGCTCGAAGATACCGGCTTCTCCCGCGCCACAACCGATACGTTCCTTGTAGTGCGCGCCTCCTCGCCCGCAGCCGAAATTTACGGCGAGGACGACTGGCTCGAAAACAACGTTGCGGCCATCGTGCTCTACTGTATAGCCGGCGTATTCTTCATCGCGTTCGTCGTTCTGCTTGTAATCAAACCCAAGGATAAGGGCGACGTCGAACAGATCGCGGCGCAGGCCGAAGCCGAGCAGCAGTCCAAAAAAAAGAATAAGTAACGCGCTCCGATAGCAAACAACAGCTAAGCGCATCGGGTGCGGCGGCCGAACGGCCGCCGCACCCTTGTTTTTGTCCTAAAAAATACGCTTCGGCGTCCGGGCGGATAAAATCAATTAAAAAAATTTTGCGTTTGCGCGCATTAAAAAGTGTACAACTATTGCATTTTTATACAATATCTGGTATAATAAATTAAATAATGTACAATGGGTGCGTATTCGTCGGTATTGCGGCGAAGCGCGGCTCTTACGGAAAAGATATGGCAGAAAAAAGTTACAACGCAAACGATTTAAAGATACTCGAAGGGCTCGAAGCCGTCCGCGTCCGTCCCGGCATGTACATCGGCTCGACGGGCGTAAAGGGCCTGCACCACATTCTGTGGGAGATAGTCGATAACGCCATCGACGAGGCCGCCAACGGCTATGCCGACGAAATAAGCGTAACTCTCCACTCCGACGGCTCGGCCTCGGTGGAAGATAACGGCCGCGGCATGCCAACCGATATAAACACCAAGGCCCACATGAGCGGCGTGGAGCTCATATTCACCAAACTGCATGCGGGCGGCAAGTTCGATTCGAACAACTACGCTTTTTCGGGCGGTCTGCACGGCGTGGGCGCGTCGGTAACGAATGCGCTGTCCACCTGGCTGAAAGTAGAAGTGTACCGCAAGACGGTGTACACGATGTCCTTTAAAAGTTCGTACGATTCACAGCGCAAAAAGTGGCTGTGCGGCGTACCCGAAGGCCCGCTGCAAAACACGGGCGAAAAAACCTCGAAGCGCGGCACATATGTGCGTTTCATGCCCGATAAGCGCGTGTTCGAAACGGTGGAATGGAGCTACGACACCGTGTTCAAACGCTTAAAGGAACTGGCCTTTTTGAACAAGGGCGTAAAGATAAATTTCGCCGACGACAGGGCGAGGTACCGCGAAGAGGAAGTTGTGGGCGACGACGGCGAAACCAAAATAAAAAAGGTGCCGCTGCCCAAGCGCGAGCCGGTCAGCTTTAAGTACGACGGCGGCCTGGTGGATTTTGTAAACTATTTAAACGAGGGCAAGACCCCACTGTACGCCGAACCGCTCTATTATTCGGCCTTAAAGGACATAAAAATCAAGGGCGCGGACGCGGGCAAAATAAAGATAGAGTTCGCCGTGTGCCACACCAAGGACGACGACGAAAGCTTATATTCCTTTGTAAACAACATCTCCACCATCGAAGGCGGTTATCACGAAACGGGTTTCCACAACGGCGTGCTTAAAGTGGTAAACGACTACGCCAAGGCCAACGGCATATTAAAGGCCAAAGAGCCGCTGTTCATAGCCGACGACATCAAAGAGGGCCTCACCGCCGTGCTCACCGTAAAGATGAATAACGTCGAGTTCGAAGGCCAAACAAAGACAAAGCTGGGCAATCCCGAAGCCAAAGCCCCCGTAGAACAGGCCGTAACCGAGGGTCTGACCGCTCTCATGAACGGCAAAAACGGCAAGGCCGTGTTCGACGCCATTGCGCGCAAGGCCAAGTTTGCCGCCGACGACAGAATTAAGCACCGCGCCGAACGCGACATCGCCAAGGCCACTTCCGAAAGCGACGAGCTCACTCTCGTGGGCAAGCTTGCGGCATGCTCCGGCAAAAATCCCGAACTCAACGAGCTGTTCATAGTCGAAGGCGACTCCGCCGGAGGCACGGCAAAGCAGGCAAGGGTAAGGCAATACCAGTCCATTCTGCCCCTGCGCGGCAAGCCGCTTAACGTGCAAAAAAAGAGCGCGTTGCAGGCCCTGCAAAACGAGGAGTTAAAGACGCTCGTTTCGGCCATAGGCGCGGGGTTCAACAACTCTTTCGACGTCGAAAAAACGCGCTATAAAAAGGTTATCATCCTCTCCGATGCCGACCAGGACGGCCTGCATATCCGATGCATACTGCTGACGTTTTTCTTTAAATACATGCGCGACCTCGTAAAGGCGGGCTGCGTTTATATAGGCATGCCGCCTTTATACAAGGTGTATAAAAAGGATATGGTGGAGTACGCCTACGACGATAAGGAACTTGACGAGGCCATAAAAAAGATAGGCAAGGGCTATTCCATTCAGCGTTATAAAGGTCTGGGCGAAATGTCTGCCGATCAGCTGTGGGATACCACCATGAATCCCGCCACGCGCAATCTCATTCAGGTAACTATCGAAGACGCCTCGGCCGCCACCCGCGTGATAGACATGCTCATGGGAGACAAGGTTGAGGGCAGAAAACAGTTTTTGGCCGAAAACGCCAATTTCAACAAGGTTGACGGATTCATCGAAAAAGTAAACTTTAAGCGCGAAGAAGGGGAGGCTGCTGACTGATGGCTAAAAAGAACGACGATTTTCAAACCACCATCCCGCAGGGCAGCGTGTTCACCACACCCATCGAAGAGGTCATGCCCCAGGCCATGCTGCCGTATGCCGAGTTTGTCATTCTCGACAGGGCTCTTCCCCGCGTAGAGGACGGTTTAAAGCCCGTTCAGCGTCGCATACTGTATACCATGATGGAGATGGGCCTCACTCCCGACAAGCCGCACAAAAAGTCGGCGCGCATAGTCGGCGACTGCATGGGTAAATACCATCCCCACGGCGACAGTTCGGTATACGACGCCATGGTGCGCATGGCGCAGGATTTCAACATGCGCATGACGCTTGTAAACGGCCACGGCAACTTCGGTTCGGTCGACGGCGACCCCGCCGCCGCAATGAGGTATACCGAAGCGCGCTTAGAGCCGCTCGCCTTGGAACTTTTGCGCGACATCGACAAGGAAACCGTTCCCTTTTCGTTCAACTTCGACGACAGCCTGTTAGAGCCGGATATTCTCCCCGGCAGGTTTCCCAACCTGTTGGTGAACGGCGCAAACGGCATAGCCGTCGGTCTTGCAACAAACATACCCACACATAACCTCGGCGAGGTGATCGAAGGCGTCTGCGCCATGATAGACAGGCCCAAGATGACGCTCGAAGAGCTGATGAAGATAATCCCCGGCCCCGATTTTCCCACCGGCGGATACATCATCGAAAACGAGTTAAAGCAGGCATACCGCACCGGCAAGGGCAAAATAACGCTGCGCGCAAAATATTCCGTCGAAAACGGCGACGGCGGTAAAAAGATGATAGTGTGCACCGAATTGCCCTATCAGACCAACAAGGCCGAGCTGCTGCGAAAGATAATGCTGCTGCGCGAAGACAAAAAGGACATGCTTTCGGGCATAGCAGAGATAGTGGACGAATCCGACCGTTCGGGCATGCGCGCGGTCATCGTCTGCAAAAAGAACGCCGACGTCGACGCAATACTTGCATATCTTTTCAAATATACCGATCTCGAATGCACTTTCGGCATCAACATGGTGGCCATTGCGGGCGGCAAACCCCAGCAGCTGGGACTTATCGAGCTGTTAAAGTACTACATCGACTATCAGCGCACGGTGATAGTGCGCCGCACCAAATACGACTTAAAGCAGGCCGAAGCCCGCTGCCATATTCTGGAAGGGCTTATAATAGGCGTTCACAACATCGACGAGGTCATCGAAATAATCAAAAAGGCCGAATCCACTCCCGACGCCCGCAAAAAGTTGATGGCGCGCTTTTCGCTTACCGAACGTCAGGCCCAGGCCATACTCGATCTGCGCCTCGCGCGTCTGACCAAGCTCGAAGTTACCAAGCTCGAACAGGAACTTAAAGAGCTTAAAATAAAGATAAAGCAGTACAAGGCCATCCTCGCTTCGCGCGATATGCAGATGGACATAGTAAAAAAGGAACTGCGCGAAATAAAGAACAAATACCCCTGCCCCCGCAAGTCGGTCATCGTGCCCTCGGTCGAGGCCATCGAAGTCGTGCGCCAGGACATAAAGCGTCCCGCAACTCCCTGGGTGGCCGCGCTCACCGCTTCGGGCGGAATAAAGTTTATGTCCGCCGCCGAATTCGAACCCAAGAGCAAGCGCGCGCTCGCTCCTTCGTCGAAGGGCGACGTAATCTTCACGCAGGTGCTGCCGTGCAGCTCCGACGGTCTGCTGCTGGGCTTCACCAACTACGGCAACGCCGTAAAGTTCGAGCTTGAACAGATTGACGACGCCGAATACCGTTCGCCCGCCATCAAGCTTAAAACGTTCTACGACGGCGCGCTCAACGGCGAAAGGGTGATAAAGCTGTTCGATATTTCGCAGGGACTGCCCGCGGGCGACGTGCTGTTCTTTACAAAGCAGGGTATGGTAAAGCGCAGCGAATGGGCCGAATACGGACTTGTAAAATCGGTATATCCCGCCATCAAATTAAAAGCGGGGGACGAAATAGTAAACATTGAACCCTTTGTCGGCGACGAGTATACCACCATGTGCCTCGTCACGCGCGGCGGCATCTGTCTGAACGCCGTAACCGACGATATACCCTGTCAGGGGCGCATAGCCGCGGGCGTAAAGGGCATGCTTGTGGATATAAGCGACGAGGTGCTGTTCGCCACCCAGATAAACGGCGAGGGCGAAGTGATTATAGTTACCGACAAGGGCCTGTTCAAGCGGGTAATATCCTCGCTGATCGATCCCCTTTCGCGC
This sequence comes from uncultured Clostridia bacterium, assembly GCA_944367955.1. Classification (GTDB taxonomy): domain Bacteria; phylum Bacillota; class Clostridia; order Christensenellales; family Borkfalkiaceae; genus Coproplasma. The sequence continues at coordinate 7,802 of CALVWU010000005.1, read as the reverse complement.
GGGCGCAAGGGCGTAATGATAACCGATTCGAAGTCGCAGGTGCTGTTCGCCGACTATGTTACGGTGCCGTACATGCTCGCGGTCGTGGCCGAAGACGGCTCGGTCAGCGAAATCCAGACCGAGGACATCTCAATCGAGGCCCGTCCTTCGCGCGGCAAATCGCTTAAAAACCTCGGCATAACCACTGTAAAGGCGGTGTATTCGCTCAAACACAAAAGCAGGTTTCCCGACGGAAACGTGCAGATGAAGATATAGCATTAATATATGCCTTACGGCATTTAAATAAAGCGCGCAGGGCGGCCGCGTTCGCGGCCGCCCTGCAATATTTACCGCAAGGGGGAACTTAACCATGCTTAAAGATTATATAAACGTCGCCGCAAAGCGCGTGCAGGCGGACGTCGTTTTAAAAAACGCAACCTTCGTAAACGTGTTCACGGGCGAAAAGGAGAGGGGGGATATAGCCGTCTGCGGCGACCGCATAGCCGGCATAGGCAGTTATTCGGGCAGAACGGAATACGACGTTTCGGGCAAGGTAGTTCTTCCGGGCTACATCGACAGCCACGTCCACATCGAAAGTTCGCAGCTCTCGCCCGAAGAGTTCGCCTCCCTCGTCATGCCGCGCGGCACAGCCGCAGTCGTGGCCGACCCGCACGAAATAGTAAACGTATGCGGGCTTGCCGGGTTGGAATACATGTGCGCGGCGTCGCGCTCCGCCCCTCTCGACGTGTATATGCAGCTGCCCTCGTGCGTGCCCGCGACCCCGTTTGAAACGAGCGGCGCAATTCTCTCGTCAAAGGATATTGCCGCGGCAATATCCCGCAGCGAAGTGCTCGGTCTGGGCGAATTCATGAATTTTCCCGGCGTCATCGGCGGGGACGAAGAGGTTTTAAAAAAGCTGCAGGCCGCGCACGACGCTGGCAAGATAGTCGACGGCCACGCGCCCGGCGTAGCGGGCGATGGATTGAACGCGTATCTCTGCGGCGGCATCTCCACCGACCACGAGTGCGCCACGCCCGAAGAGATGAGGCAAAAGGCCGCCCGCGGCATGTACGTCATGCTGCGGCACAGCTCGTCCATACACGACCTGGCCGCAAATTGCGGCGCGGTGACGCCCGGCAATGCAAGCCGTTTTCTGCTGTGCACCGACGACCGCCACGCCGCCGACCTTAAAAACAAGGGCCACATCGACGATGCTCTGCGCACGGTAGTCGCCGCAGGGCTGGATCCCGTAACCGCCGTCACCATTGCCACGCTCAACGCCGCCCGCTGCTATAATCTTAAATGGCGGGGAGCGATCGCGCCGTACTATCACGCCGACATGGTGGTGGTGGACGATCTTTCGGGTTTCAACGCAAGGCTCGTGTTCAAGGACGGCGTATTGGCGGCTAAGGACGGCCGCGCGCTGTTCGATACTCAAAACCGCTATCTGCCTTCAAGCGTGCTGGGAACGGTAAAGCTGGCGCGTCCTCTCGCGGCGGAAGATTTTGTTCTCGCTTTAAAGGGCGAAAGAGCGCGGGCGATAACGATAAATTACGGCTCGATAGTCACCGGCTGCGAGGAGGTTGCCGTGCGCAGCGTAAACGGCGACGTCGTGTGCGAAAACGATATATGCAAGCTGGCCGTCGTCGAACGCCACAAGCTTACCGGCAACATAGGCAGGGGGCTTATAAAGGGCTACGGCTTCAAGGGCGGCGCGCTGGGCATAACCGTCGCGCACGATTCCCACAACATGATAATCCTCGGCGACGACAACGACGCCATGGCAAAGGTCGCGCAAACTCTCGCCTCCGTCGGCGGGGGAATGGCCCTTGCCGAAAGTTCATCGGGCAATGTCGAAAGCGTTGCCTTCGACATTGCCGGGCTGATGAGCTCGCGCAACGCCGACTATGTAATCCGCGAAAGTTCAAAACTGTACGAAAAGGCGTATTCCATGGGTACCGACCGCAGAATAGCACCCTTTATGACTCTGGCTTTCCTGTCGCTGGCGGTCATACCCCACATAAAGCTGCTCGATACCGGGCTGTTCGACGTGGATAAGTTTTGTTTTACCGATATAAACGCATAGTGCGCGCCGCGTCAAAAGCTTCGGCCGCGCCGCCCTCTTTTTCGGGCGGCGCGGCCCTTTTAAAACAATATTTTTTGTTATTTTTATAAAAAAAGTCGGCAAACACGTTTACAACGGCGGTAAAATATAGTAAAATATATAATAGATTAAAATGTGTATCATGTGCTTAATGCACGTTTAAAAATTTTTCAAGGAAACAGCAAATGGGTCTTTTTAAGTATCTCGCAAACGCCGACAGCCGCAGAGCATTGAAAAAGCTCGACAAGCAGGCCGCGGCGGTCGAAGCACTCGAACCTAAGTACGCCGCCATGAGCGACGAAGAGTTAAAGGGTCAAACGGCCGTATTCAAAGAGCGTCTTGCCAAGGGCGAAACGCTCGACGACATCTTGTGCGACGCCTTCGCCGCATTGAGGGAGGCCAGCTGGCGCGTACTCAAAATGAAGCACTTCCACGTTCAGATAATCGGCGGCATCTGCCTTCATCAGGGCCGTATCGCCGAAATGCGCACGGGCGAAGGCAAAACGCTCGTGTCCACGCTGCCCGCATATCTTAACGCACTCACCGGCAAGGGCGTTCACATAGTAACCGTAAACGATTACCTCGCCCGCCGCGACGCCGAGTGGATGGGCAAAGTGCACAAGTTCATGGGGCTTACCGTGGGAGTGATTGTGCCCGGCATGGACGACAAGTCCAAAAAGGAAGCCTATCAGTGCGATATAATATATGCCACCAATAACGAGCTGGGTTTCGACTATTTAAGGGATAATTTAAAAACTTCCATTCCCGCAATGGTTCAGCGCGAACTCAACTACTGCATAATCGACGAAATTGACTCGATACTCATCGACGAGGCGCGCACCCCCCTCATAATTTCGGGCAAGGGCGGCGAAAGCTCGCAGCTCTATGTCGACGTCGACAGGTTTGTGCGCTCGCTGCACGGCGGTTTCGACGACGACAAAAAGGCCGCGGAATCGCGTGTGCCCGTTCGCAAAAAGAAGGATAAGCTCACCGAAGAGGAGCAAAAAATAAACGACCAGCTCACCGCCATATTAAAGGATATGGAGGACTGGGACTATATCATAGACCGCAAGGACAAGTCGGTCACCATCACCGAAAACGGCGCGCGCAAGGCCGAAAAGTTCTTTAACATAAGCAACCTCGGCGACATCGAAAACGCCGAGCTCAACCACCACATCCAGCAGGCGTTAAAGGCGCACGAGCTGTTCATCCGCGACGAAAATTATATCGTCACCGACGAGGGCGAAATAATGATAGTCGACGAATTCACCGGCCGTCTTATGGTGGGCAGAAGGTATTCCGACGGCCTTCACCAGGCAATAGAGGCCAAGGAACATGTAAAGGTGCGCGAAGAGAACAAAACCCACGCCACCGTAACGTTCCAAAACTTTTTCAGACTGTATAAAAAGCTTTCGGGCATGACCGGTACCGCCAAGACCGAGGAGGCGGAATTCAGAACGATTTACTCCTTGGACGTAGTGTGCATTCCCACAAACAAGCCCGTCATCCGCATCGACTATCCCGATAAGATATTCGCCACGGTGGAAAGCAAAAAGAAGTCCATCGTGCAGGAAGTTATCGACCGTCACGAAAAGGGCCAGCCCGTGCTCATAGGTACGGTAACCGTGGACAAATCCGAAGAGATATCCCGCCTTCTGCGTCGCAACGGCATAAAGCACAACATACTCAACGCCAAAAACCACGCCCGCGAAGCCGAGATAGTCGCCCAGGCGGGCAGATACGGCGCGGTTACGATAGCCACCAACATGGCAGGCCGCGGCACCGACATTCTTTTGGGCGGCAACCCCGAATACCTGGCCAAAAAGCGCATGAGGGAGGAAGGATACGACCACGACATGATAGAAGTGGCCATATCCTATGCCGACAGACCCTTCACCGAGGAGGAGCAAAAGGCGCGCGCCCGCTATACCGAACTTTACGATAAATTCAAAAGCGAAACCGACGCCGAAAAGGTTAAGGTTATCGAAGCCGGCGGTCTGTGCATAATCGGCACCGAACGCCACGACTCCCGCCGCATCGACAACCAGCTGCGCGGCCGTGCGGGTCGTCAGGGCGACCCCGGCGCGTCGGTGTTCTTCATCTCGCTCGAAGACGACCTTGCAAAGCGTTTCGGCGGCGAAAAGTTAAAGGCCATATATTCCACGCTGATGGATGAAGACGACTGTCTGCAATCCAAAATGCTTTCGCGCTCCATCGAAAACGCCCAGCTCGCCATCGAGGGCCGCAACTTCTCGGCCCGCAAACATACGCTGCAATACGACGAAGTTATGAACGAGCAGCGCAAACTTATATATTCCGAGCGTTTAAACGTTCTTCGCGGCGGCGACGTGCACGCGCAGATGTTAAAATTCATCCCCGACTATGTGGCAAAGATAGTGCGCGAAACGGTAAACACCGACGCCATGCCCGAACTGTGGGACGAAGAGGCGTTAAACGCCGCGTTGAAGCAAAAGGTTTATCCCGACGAGTGCACGTTCGAAATCACCCGCGACATGCTTGAAAAGTGGGACTATGAGTACGCAGTGGATAAGATTTCAAAGGAAGTCATAAAGGCGTACGAACAGAAGATAGAAAACATTTCAAGGGAAACCAAGGGGCAGGTCGACTATCACCAGATAGAGCGCAACGAACTTCTCCGCGCCGTCGACAGAAACTGGATAGACCACATCGACGCCATGGATCAGCTTCGAAAGGGCATAGGTCTGCGCGGCTATGCGCAGCAGGATCCCGTTATCGCCTACAAGCAGGAAGGTCACGAAATGTTCGACGAAATGACCGAACGCATTCAAACGATAACCATCTCGCGCCTTCTCAAAGGCAGAATAGTGCGCATTCCCGCGGCACCCATGATGAACCGCATGCCTCCCCGCCCCGCGCCTCAGCCCGCACAGGGCGCGCAGAGCGGAGAACAGACTCCTAAAAAGGATAACGACTGATGTTTAAAGCAGATGATTACAGGCTTCGGCTGAAATCGCTCTCCGAAACTCTCGCCGAAGCCAAATACGCCCTCGATATAGATAACCTCGGCGGCAAGCTCGCGGAATTAAAGGCCGAGCAGGAAAACCCCGAAGTTTGGGGCGACCTTGAAAAATCCAAAAAGATAGGCCGCGAAATATCCTCTATCGAAGGCAAATTGGCCGCATACGAAAACGGCGAAAACGCCATAGAGGAGGCCAAAACGTTTATCGACCTCATAGAGGAGGCGGACGACGAAAGCCTGATCCCCGAACTCGAAGGAATGATAAAGACGGCCGAAGACGACATCGAAAACATGCGCATACGCGCCCTGTTGCGCGGCAAGTACGACGCCAACAACGCCATCTTGAACCTGCATGCCGGCGCGGGCGGAACCGAGGCCTGCGACTGGACGCAGATGCTCTACCGCATGTATTGCCGCTACTGCGAACAGCAGGGCTTCAAGGTCACCGAACTCGACCTCGAAAACGGCGACGAGGCGGGCATAAAGTCGGTTTCGTTCAAGGTTGAGGGCGAAAACGCCTACGGCTTTTTAAAGGCCGAAAAGGGCGTCCACCGCCTTGTGCGCATCTCGCCGTTCGATTCCAACAAGCGCAGGCACACCTCGTTCGCCTCGCTCGAAGTAATGCCCGAAGTCGACGACGAGGCCGAAGTGGTCATCCGCGACGAGGATATAAGAATAGACGTATACCGCTCTTCGGGTGCGGGCGGGCAAAAGGTAAACAAAACCGAAACGGCCATCCGCATAACCCACTTCCCCACGGGCATCGTCGTCACCTGTCAGAACGAAAGAAGCCAGCTTCAGAATAAAGAGATGGCCTTCCAATATCTCCGCGCAAAACTTTTGGAGCGGCAGATAGCCGAAAGAGAGGCGGCCGACGCCGAACTCAAAGGCGAGATAAAAAAGATAGAGTGGGGCAGCCAGATACGCTCGTATGTATTCTGCCCCTACACCCTTGTAAAAGACCACCGCACCGGCTATGAAAACACCAATATACAGGCCGTTATGGATGGCGACATTCAGGGGTTTATTATAGATTATTTAAAAAAGACCGTATAAATCCGTGTGTGCGATGCGCGCAAAATTTTCGGGCAGACCCCGTAATATAGCTTAATAAACGCCTTTCGGCGTTGAGGAGATAATATGGCTAAAACAGAAAATAACGGTAAAAAAACTTCTGCGGTAAAGATGACCAAGGCAGGCGAAGAGGTTTTGCAAAAGGTATTAACCCTTTACAATCTTCAAGCCTTTGTGCGCGAGGGCAAGAACCTGCGCGAGGAGCTGGCGGTTTCGGCAATCGCGGTATGTTCGCATCTCGCCGCCGCCGACACGCTTATCGAAAGGCGGGCAAGGATAGACGAAATCAATGCCGCCGTCGTTCAGCTCAACCGTTTGTACTACGTTGCCAACAGCATGTTCGCGCTCGGTCTGTACACTGCAAAACAGGCCTCGCCCGTGCTTGCCGTAACGCGCGGTCTGCTGGCGTCGCTTAAAAATCTGCTTGCAAGCATTCCCGAATCGCACAAGATCATCCGCGTAAAAACGCCCTTGAACGTCGTGAACGCACCTGCCGGACAGCAGGGCGAACAGCCCTCTTACGAAGGTTACGAAGAAGTCGCCGACGATCTTTTCGTAAATCTTCCCGACGGTTTCGACGATCCCGTCTGACGGCATGGCGCGCTCTTAAAGCGCGGGCCAGATCTTCACCCGATGCGCCACCCGAAAACGAAGTTGTGTTTTCGGGCGGTATTTCTGCGGAAAAAATTCGCCGCGGCGGTTGCAGCCGCCGCGGTTTTCAATTATCGCTTTATAAAAGATGTACGATATATCGAATTACAAAATCAAGCCCGAACCGATAATTTTGGGGCTTGAAAGCAGCTGCGACGAAACGGCCTGCGCCGTTATCCGCGGCCGCAAACTTCTTTCAAACTGCATAATCTCTTCGGCCTCCGAGCAGGCCAAGTACGGCGGCGTCGTGCCGGAAATAGCTTCGCGCGCACACACCGACGCTGTAGATAAAGTTGTCGGCGAAGCCCTGTCACAGGCGGGAGTTGCCGCAAGCGAGGTCGATGCCGTGGCCGTAACTTACGGCGCGGGGCTTTTGGGTGCGCTGCTTGTGGGGCTTTCGTTCGCCAAAGGCTTTGCATATTCGTTAAACATTCCCCTGATAGGCGTAAACCACATCCGCGGCCACCTCGCCGCCGCCTATCTCGACGCTCCCGACCTTCGTCCGCCCTTTGTAACTTTACTTGCAAGCGGCGGCCACACGGCAATACTGCATACAAAAAGCTACACCGTGTTCGAAGTGCTTGCAAAAACTTTAGACGACGCCGCTGGCGAAGCCTTCGATAAGTGCGCCCGCGTTCTCGGTCTGCCCTATCCCGGCGGCCCCAACATCGAGTGTGCCTCCGCGGGGGGAAGGGAAGATCTGCCCTTTCCGTCCGCGCTCGTAAAGCATAGCTCGCACACCGCGTTTTCATACAGCGGGTTAAAGACGTCGGTAATAAATTACTGCCACAACTTGCAGCAAAAAGGTCTGCCCGTCCCGGTAAGCGACGTGGCGGCCTCCTTTCAAAAGTGCGCCGTGCTGCCCCTCGTAAATAAAACTGTCGAGTATGCAAAGTCGCTCGGCGTAAACACAGTAACGGCGGGCGGCGGGGTGATAGCCAACGGCCGCCTGCGCGAGCTTTTGTCGCGCGAATGCCGCGCCGCCGGTCTTCG
>CALVWU010000004.1 GCA_944367955.1 uncultured Clostridia bacterium | reverse complement strand
GGTTCGGTCTGTGACGCGTTTTCGGCTGCGCTTTCGTGTGTGGGGGCTCCTTTGTCCGATTGCTGCGCACTATTGTCGTCTTTGTTTTCTTCGTCGGTCTTGCCCACAACTACGTCGCAGACGTCGCTTGCGGTCGAAATCGTATATTCGTCTTTGACTGGTGCGTTTTCAATTGCGCTGTATTTGTTCGAAAGCTTGCTTTGAATATCGTCGCTTTCGCCGGCTTCTTCCGGATCTTCGCCGTCCTTTCCGCCGCCCGTGTAAACTCTCGTTACGGATTTTTTCAGCAGATTAAAATCGACGGCTGTTGGGGCGGGTTGCGAAAAGTCGAAAGACCTGTCTGATATAAGGCTGTCTATTACCGTTCTCGAATATTCCCATTCCGATTGATTTTTTTCGGAGTATTCCCTGCCGAGTTCGGTGAGGGTAAAGTATTTTCTGCGCCCGCCCGAAGAAACTTCGTCGGTCTTCCAGTAGGCCTTAATGTAACCCTGCGTTTCCAGCCTTTTGAGCGCGCTGTAAAGCGTGGGTTGTTTAAGCGTATACTGGCCGTGTGATTTTTCTTCGATTTCGTTCATTATCTCATAGCCGTATTTGTCGCGTTCGTCAAGGGTGCGTAAAATTATCGTGTTTATATGGCCGCGAATAAGATCCGCGCTTATCGCACTCTTCGCGCTGTCATCCTTGGGTTCGGCCGCGCTTTCGGGCTGTTCTTCTTCGTTTTTCTTGTCGTCTTCGAAAGAATTGTCTGCCATTGCGTATTTCCTCCGTAGTTTATCTGTATTTTACCACATAATGCAAAAAAAGTCAATGATATAACAAAATAAATGGTACTATGCGGTCAGTTAAACGGTACTATGTCACACATAATTACTTCTTTTTCGTGTTAAACTGTTTACTTATCGACAAAAAGGTGGTATCATTTATTAAAACAAATCAAGTAAAAAAAGGTTTATGTTTCATGAGCGATTACTGCCATTCAAAGGATTATGCTTTTCGTTATACAGATGCTGACTTTAAAGACAGAATAAGGCCCGCGGCCTTTCTTTCGGTAATGCAGGAGTCGGCCTGTCTTTCCGCTGACGAGCTGGGTTTCGGCTATTTGGATCTTCAGCCGAAAAATATTGGTTTTATTCTCTCAAACTGGTATGTCGAACTTTTCAGACCCGTTGCATACAACGAGGTGCTCACAGTTCACACATGGCCCGTGAAACCCAAAAAACTCATTGTGCTGCGCGACTTTGAACTGTTCATCGGCGACGAAAAGGTGGGCGTTGGCACGTCGCGCTGGTGTATAGTTAATCTGGCAAATTTCTCGCTCTTGCCCGCTTCGGCGGTTTTCGGAGATAAGGATATTGACTATAATCCCAACCGTTCGACGGATTTTTGCGCATGGAAGATAGCCCGCTCCGAAGGCGGCGAACGCACTTACGGCAAAGTTATTTCATATTCGGACTGTGACCACTACAATCACGCCAACAACACAAAGTATGCCGATCTGCTCATGGACGCGTTTTCCTTGGATGAGTTGCGCGACAGATGGGTGAGCAAATTCGGTATTTCGTATATCAAACAGTGCAGGTGCGGCGACAGGATTGATTTTTACAGGCTGCAAGTCGGTGACGAAGAGTGGGTCGTCGAAGGCAGGGCGGGCGAGGAGCTGCGGGTGCAGTTTCATGTCGAATTCAAGCGCGTTTGACTATAAGCTTATCCGTTCGGCAAGGCGTACGCTGTCGGTGTCGGTTTCGCCCGACAACGTTATCACCGTGCGCAGCCCGTATAGTGTGCCGCAGGCGGAGATAATTCGTTTTTTGAATGCCAAGAAGGGGTGGATAGAAGCGAATTTAAATAAGAACTCCCTACTGCGCAACGTTTTCGGCGAAGTGATGTCGGGGCGCACTATTTTCGTCTGCGGAAGAGAGGTCTGTCTTTGCGTCGATAAGGCGGGTATTGAGGGTATTTTTAACGGCAGCGTGCGGGTACACGATATAAAAAACCTCAAAAAAGTATACGTTTCCGCCCTCGGCGATCAATTTTTAAAGATGGCTGAAAGTATCGCTTCGCGCTGCGGCATGCGCGCTGCCGCCTGGGGCTTTCGCTCGTACAGGAGCAGATGGGGTTGCTGCGACGGCGAAAACAGAATAACGTTCAATTACAAAATTTTGATGCTTCCCGAAAGGTTGCAAACTTATATTATCGTGCACGAACTGTGCCACACCCGCCGCCGCGACCATTCGCCCGCATTTAACGGGCTGGTTTTGTCTGTTTTGCCTCAAAAAAGCGTGCTCGAACGCGAGCTTAAAGACTATTCGTTTCTCGCTCGGATGTACTGACGGAACAAAGACGAATAAATATTCATAAAAAGTTGCATATTTGAATTTTTATAAATTATATCGAAAGTTAATGCAAGATTATTCATGTGCGAGGTGCCAAAACTTAATTTTTGTTTGCAATTCGCTTGACTTGCCGATATATATATTGTATAATTGTTCAGGTTTGGGGCAGAGCCCCGAATGTATAATAAATTTTACGGAAAAAGGCATATGGAAAAGAAGATCAAAAAAGTTGTGCTTGCGTATTCGGGCGGACTGGATACGTCCATAATCATCCCCTGGCTCAAAGAGAATTACGACAACTGCGAAGTTGTCGCCGTTTCTGGCGACGTCGGACAGACCACCGAGCTTGAAGGCTTGGAAGAAAAGGCGTTAAAGACGGGTGCTTCAAAACTCTATATCGAAGATCTTAAAAAGGAATTTATCGAAGATTACATCTATCCCACGATGAAGGCCGGCGCGGTGTACGAGAATAAATATCTTCTCGGCACGTCTTTTGCCCGTCCCATCATCGCCAAGAGGATAGTCGAGATAGCAAAAAAAGAGGGGGCCGACGCGATTTGTCACGGCTGCACAGGCAAGGGCAACGACCAGGTGCGCTTCGAGCTTGCAATCAAAGCCTTCGCTCCGGAAATGCCCATTATCGCGCCTTGGAGAATATGGGATTTAAAGAGCCGCGACGAAGAGATTGATTATGCCGAAGCTCATAACATTCCCCTCAAAATAAACAGGGAAACCAATTATTCCAAGGATAAAAATTTGTGGCATCTTTCGCACGAAGGGCTCGACCTTGAAGATCCCGCAAACGAACCCGATTACGACAAGATATGCGAACTCGGCGTATCTCCCTGGAAGGCTCCCAACAGAGCAACTTACGTTACCATCCACTTTGAAAAGGGTATTCCCACCGCGATCGACGGCAAAAAACTCGGTGCGGTAAAAATAATCGAAAAATTGAACAAGATCGGCGGCAAAAACGGCGTCGGACTTGTCGATATGGTCGAAAACAGGCTTGTGGGCATGAAGTCGCGCGGCGTGTACGAAACGCCCGGCGGTACGATCCTCTATACCGCGCACGAACTGCTTGAATCCATCTGCCTCGATAAGCAGACCATGCACTTCAAGCAGCACGTCGCCATAAAGTACGGCGAACTTGTATACGACGGCCTGTGGTTCACGCCGCTTAGAGAGGCTCTCGATGCGTTCGTCGATAAAACGCAGGAGTGCGTTACCGGCGACGTAAAACTTAAAATTTATAAGGGCAACGTAATGAATGCCGGCGTAACTTCGCCCCATTCGCTTTACAGCGAGGATATAGCAACTTTCGGTGAAGATCACTGCTACGATCAGAAAGATTCGCAGGGCTTCATTAATTTGTTCGGACTTCCCATCAAAGTTAAAGCTCTTCTCGACCAAAAGAAATTAAAGTAATTATTCAGATGTACAATGTTTTTATCGACGGCAGGGAGGGTACGACCGGTCTGCAGATTTGTGAAAGACTCTCCCGCCGAAGTGATATAAATCTTATCACGCTGCCCGAAGAGCTCCGAAAGGATGCAAAAGCGCGCAGCGAATGTCTTAATTCGTCCGATATAAGCTTTTTGTGTCTGCCCGATGCGGCGGCCGTCGAAGCCGTTGGCCTGGTTAAAAATCCCTCGACCAAAATTATAGATGCGTCCACGGTGCACAGGACGGCGGAAGGGTGGGTATACGGCCTGCCTGAGTTGAGTGCGGAGCGCAGAGCCGAGATAGCGGCTGCTTCAAGGGTTGCCAATCCGGGCTGTTACGCCACGGGATTCATAATGCTTGTCGCGCCTCTCGTTCGCGGCGGATTGGTCGATTCGGATTATCCGTTTACGTGTCATGCGTTAAGCGGCTATTCAGGTGCGGGCAAAAAAGGTATTGCGCAATACGAAGATAAGAACAGGAGTGCGGAATTCGATGCTCCGCGTCATTACGCGCTCGCTCTCGAACATAAGCACCTTCCGGAAATGATCAGGGAGTGCGGTTTAAAATTCGCCCCCGCGTTCACGCCGATTGTGTGCGATTACTACTGCGGCATGTGTGTATGCGTTCCTCTTTTCCCTCGGTTAATGACCAAAAAGTATAGCGTTTCCGATATAACGAGGTACTTTGCGGAGTACTATGCGTCGCAGAATTATATAAAAATAGTAAACAAAGACGAAATTCCCGCCTATTTGCCATCAAACAAAATTGTCGGTACAAACAAGCTTGAAATTTATGTTTGCGGCAGCGACGACAAAATAGCTTTGTTCAGCGTGTTCGACAACCTCGGAAAGGGAGCTTCGGGCGCGGCCGTGCAGAATATGAATATAATGCTCGGACTTGACGAAACCACATGTCTTGAATAATTCATCGGGCGTTGTTTCCGGCCTTAGCGGTAAGTTCGTATTTTTATTCCGCATCGGCGGTACGGAACGGGCTTCGGGCTTTGTGACGGTTTTGATTTTTTAGTTGAAATAGATTATGCAGATTACAGAGATTGAAGGAGGCGTATGCGCGCCGAAGGGTTTTAAGGCCAACGGAGTTCACTGCGGCATACGCAAAAACAAGTTAAAAAAGGATTTCGCGCTTATAGTCAGCGAGGTCAGAGCTGCTGCCGCGGGCGTTTATACGCAAAATCTTGTCAAGGGCGCGCCCGTAACAGTTACGCGCAGGCATCTTGCCGACGGGTATGCGAGGGCGATAGTTGTAAACAGCGGAAATGCCAACACTTGCAATGCCGACGGCGAAGAGATTGCCGAAAGCATGTGCAAAATGGTTGAAAAGGTCAGCGGCATCCCCTCCGGCGATGTGGCCGTGGCTTCTACGGGCGTGATAGGGCAAAAGCTCGACCTTTCGCCCATGAAAGATCATATCGGCGAGCTCTATTCGGGACTCGGTTTTAACAGCGATGCGGCGGCGGAAGCCATTATGACTACCGATACGGTAAAAAAGCAGATAGCGGCCGAATTTGAAGTCGGAGGCGTTAGGTGTCGCATCGGCGGCATTGCAAAGGGCGTGGGCATGGTTTGCCCCAATATGGCCACAAACCTTATATTTATCACGACAGACGTAGCAATAACGCCCGCTATGCTTCAAAAGGCACTTTCCGAAGATGTAAAAAGTTCATTCAACATGGTTTCGGTCGACGGTGACCAGTCCACAAACGATACCTGTTGCGTGCTTGCCAACGGGCTGGCCGGAAATGCCTTAATCGATGGCGACGGCGAAGATTTTCGTGCTTTTTGTGCAGCACTCAATCATTGCACGGTAAAGCTTTCAAAGATGCTTGCCAAGGACGGCGAGGGCGCGACTAAGCTTGTTGAATGCAAGGTGGTGGGCGCCGTCGGAGTTGAACAGGCCCGCACGGTGTGCAAAAGCGTTATAAAGTCTTCCCTCGTAAAGGCCGCAATGTTCGGTTCAGACGCCAACTGGGGCAGAGTGCTGTGTGCGATCGGATATTCGGGTGCGGACGTCGACGTACATAAAATCGACGTGGCATTCATTTCGCGCGCGGGCAGGGTAGATGTCTGCAAAAACGGATACGGCATCGATTTTTCGGAAGAACTTGCAAAGAGCGTGCTCTCCGAGGATGAAGTTACGGTGCTTATCGATCTTCGGTCGGGCGAAAGTTCCGCCACGGCGTGGGGCTGCGATCTCACATACGATTACGTTAAAATAAACGGCGATTACAGAACCTGAAATAAGGATTTTTAAATGGATAAACAGGAACAGGCTGCTTTTTTGATAGAGGCAATGCCTTATATCAAAAAGTATTTCAACAAAATACTTGTCGTAAAATACGGCGGCAACGCCATGAAGGACGAAGAACTTAAATCGTCCGTCATGCGCGATCTCGTCGTGCTGAATTTGTTGGGCATAAAGGTCGTGCTTGTTCACGGCGGCGGGCCCGAAATTTCAAAAACCATCCGGGAGATGGGCAGGGAAAGCAGGTTTGTGGACGGTCTTCGCTATACCGATAAGGAGACGGCGGAGGTCGTGCGTATGGTGCTTGCAGGAAAAACCAACAAAACTTTAACCGATCTAATCTGTCGCAACGGCGGCAAAGCTTTGGGCATCTGCGGTCAGGACGGGCATCTTTTAAAGTGTTCGGTGCAGGATGAAAAGCTTGGGTATGTGGGCAAAATCGAACAGGTGAATACGCAGATAATAACCGACCTTTTGGGGCTCGGTTATGTTCCCGTTATCGCAACCGTCGGATATGACAAGGACGGCAATATATATAACGTCAACGCAGATACGGCGGCGGCTTCCATTGCCGGTGCTCTCAATGCCGAAAGTCTTATTCTCATGACGGATATACGGGGTCTGCTCGAAGACAAGGATAATCCCGAAAGTCTTATAAAAAAGGTGTATGTATCCGATATTCCCGCGCTCGTAAAGCAGGGTATAATTTCAGGCGGCATGATCCCCAAAATCGAATGCTGCAAAGATGCCATTCGTCGCGGCGTTAAAAAGGCCGTTATTATCGACGGAAGGGTTAGTCATTCCATTTTAATAGAATTATTGTCCGACGAAGGCAGTGGGACGATGTTCGTTTGACATTGGCTGATTTATTTTTAAATCAGTCTTTATTTTAAATTCAGATAGTATATTTTTTAGGGTATAAGAAATAAAGGCAATCTATTATATATGAATAAAGAAGTGATTTTTAACGATGACGGCGAATATATCGCCTCTACTTACGCCCGCTTCAAGGTGGCGTTCGAGCGCGGCGAGGGCAGCAGGCTGTACGATACCGACGGCAGGGAGTATATCGACTGCGCCACGGGCATAGGCGTTAATATTTTCGGCGTCTGCGACGACGAGTGGAAAAAAGCCGTTATGTCGCAGCTTGATAAGATTCAGCACACGTCCAATCTGTATTATTCGCTGCCGCAGACCGAGCTTGCAAAGCTGCTTTGCGAAAAGACGGGCGCGAAGAAAGTGTTCTTTGCCAACAGCGGAGCCGAAGCAAACGAATGCGCCATAAAAACGGCGCGTAAATACGGCAACTTAAAATACGGCAGGAACGAAATAATAACTTTAAAAAATTCCTTCCACGGCAGAACGATGGCAACATTGTCGGCAACCGGGCAGGATGCGTTCCACAAGTATTTCGATCCCTTTCTCGGCGGATTTAAGTATGCCGAGCCTGACATTGACGGGGTGATAGAGTGTTATACCGATAAAACCTGTGCCGTTATGGTCGAATGCATTCAGGGCGAAAGCGGTGTGCATGTACTGGATTTCGGCTTTTTAAGACAGCTTGAAAAATTTTGCAGAGAGCGGGATATTTTGCTCATCTGCGACGAAGTACAGTGCGGCAACGGTCGCACGGGCAGGATGTACGCCTATGAGCATGCAGGTATCCGCCCCGATATAGTCACAACGGCCAAGGGGTTGGGCGGCGGATTGCCGATAGGCGCGTGCATGATGTTTGAAAAGTGCGAACACACCTTCACTTACGGCGACCACGGCTCAACGTTCGGCGGCAATCCCGTCGCGTGCGCGGGCGCGGTAAGCATTGTCCGGCGCATCACCGACGAACTGTTGCTTGAAGTGCAGGGCAAGGGCGCGTACATGATCGAGAATTTAAAGCGTATCAAAAACGTGCGCTCCGTTTCGGGGCTTGGACTTATGATAGGCGTCGAGTGCGCAAAGCCCGCCCGCGAAATTGCCGAAAAGTGTCTTGAAAAGGGGCTTATAGTGCTTACGGCTCATGACAAAGTAAGGCTGCTGCCGCCGCTCAATATAAGCAAGAGCGAGATGGAGCAGGCGATAAAAATTTTAAACGAGGTAATATCAAAATGAGGCATTTGCTTAAATTGCAGGATCTCACGCGCGAAGATATTTTATCAATCTTGAACCTTGCCGACCAGCTTAAATTCGAAAGACTGAACGGCGTTCAAAAGGACTATTTAAAGGGTAAAAAGATGGGGCTGATATTTCAAAAGGCCTCAACGCGCACAAGGGTGTCGTTCGAAGTGGGCATCTATGAACTCGGCGGTTACGGTCTCTTTCTTTCAAGCAGCGATCTGCAGATAGGCAGGGGAGAGCCTGTGCAGGACACCGCAAGGGTGCTTTCGCGCTATCTCGACGGCATAATGATTAGAACTTTCGCCCAGCAGGAGGTGGAAGATCTGGCCAAATACGGCTCTATCCCCGTGATCAACGGACTCACCGATTATGCCCATCCCTGCCAGGTACTTGCAGATCTTATGACCATACGCGAATACAAAGGGTCGTTCAAGGGACTTAAAATGGCGTTTATAGGCGACGGAAACAATATGGCAAACAGTCTTGCGGTGGGTGCCGTAAAGACGGGAATGTCGTTTGCCATTGCCTGCCCCGAAGGTTACGAGCCGGATGCTCAAATAATGAAATGGGCGGAAGAAAACGGCGAATTTACCATTACGCACAGCGTAAAAGAGGCGATTGCGGATGCAGACGTAGTGTATACCGACGTGTGGGCTTCGATGGGTCAGGAGAGCGAACGTCAAAAGCGTATAGCTGCGTTTGCGGGCTATCAGGTCAATGCCGAAAACATGAAGTACGCCAAACCCGACGCGATGGTGATGCACTGCCTGCCCGCGCACCGCGGCGAAGAGATAACCGACGATGTGTTCGAAGCTCATGCAAAGGAGATATTTGACGAGGCCGAAAACAGGCTGCATGCGCAAAAGGCTGTAATGGTTAAGCTTTTAAAGTAATCTAACATCGAAAATATTAAATTCAAGGAAAGGATAAATGGAAAACGGCAAAGTTTATTTAACGCTGCAAAACGGAAAGCAGTTTGTAGGTTCGCGCTTCGGCGCAAGCGGCGACGTTATAGGCGAGTTGGTGTTTACCACCGGCATGACGGGCTATATCGAAACGCTCACCGACCCCAGCTATTACGGGCAGATAGTAACGCAAACATTCCCTTTGATAGGAAATTACGGCGTGACGCCCGATTTTGAAAGTAAAAAGCCGTGGGTTTCGGCCTATGTGGTAAGGGAAAAGTGCGACATGCCCTCAAATTTCAGGTGCGAGGATACGCTCGATAAATACCTTAAAGATAACGGTATAATCGGCGTGTACGGCATCGATACGCGCGAGCTTACAAAAATAGTAAGGGAGTCGGGCGTTATGAATGCCGCAATAACCACAAGACCGCTTGTCGATTTTTCCGATGTGAAGTCGTATACAATAAAGAACGCGGTAAAGAGCGTAAGCTGCACCGCGCCCGAATATTACGGCGATCCTTCTGGCCTGAAAGTAGTTGTTTGGGATTTCGGTGCGAAGGACAACATCGTGCGCGAACTTGTAAAGCGCGGCTGCTACTGCATAAAGGTGCCGTCATCATACACCGCCGAACAGATACTTGCCTTGGAGCCCCGCGGACTGATGCTGTGCAACGGCCCCGGCGATCCCGAAGAGAACGTTGAAGTGATAGCAAATCTTAAAAAACTTGCGGGAAAACTTCCCGTATTCGGCATCTGTCTCGGCCATCAGCTCTTTGCGCTCGCTATGGGCGGCAAGACTAAAAAGATGAAGTACGGTCACCGCGGCGCAAATCAGCCCGTAAAGTGTCTTGCAACTGGCAGGGTGTATATTTCCAGCCAGAACCACGGCTACGAAGTCATATCGTCCAGTCTTGAAGGGATCGGGCAGTTGAGCTATGTCAACGCCAACGACAACACTTGCGAAGGCTTCGAATATCCCCAGCTTAACGCGTATACCGTTCAGTTCCATCCCGAAGCCTGCGGCGGGCCTCAGGACGCATCATTCCTTTTCGACAAGTTCATTAAAAATATGACGGAGGGTAAGTATAATGCCTAAGAGAGAAGACATAAAGAAAGTACTCGTAATAGGTTCCGGCCCCATTGTCATAGGTCAGGCGGCCGAATTCGATTATGCAGGCGCGCAGGCCTGCCGCGTGATGAAGGATGCAGGGCTGAACGTTGTACTCTGCAACTCCAACCCCGCAACGATAATGACCGACAGCGCGCTTGCCGACGAGATCTATCTCGAACCGCTCACGGTTGAAACGCTTAAAAGAATAATCATAAAGGAGAGGCCCGACAGCCTTTTGGCCTCTCTCGGCGGACAGACCGGTCTCACTCTCGGCTGCAAACTTGCAAAAGAGGGCTTCCTCGATGAATACGGCGTAAAGCTTATCGGCGTAAACGTCGATTCCATCGACAGGGCCGAGGACAGGGAGCTGTTCAAGGAAACCATGAACAAGATAGGCCAGCCCGTCGTTCCTTCGGACATCGCCTACACCGTGGACGAATGCGTGGCCGTCGCCGAAAAGATAGGCGGCTATCCCGTTATAGTCCGTCCCGCATATACGCTCGGCGGCGCGGGCGGCGGCGTTGCCCATAACGAAGAGGAGTTAAGGCTTATAGCGCACAACGGCCTTATGCTTTCGCCCATAACCCAGGTGCTTATCGAAAAGTACATAGGCGGCTGGAAAGAGATAGAGTTCGAAGTGCTGCGCGACGGCGCGGGCAACGTGCTCACCGTATGCTCCATGGAAAACTTCGATCCCGTGGGTATCCACACGGGCGACTCGATAGTCATCGCACCCGCCGTAACACTTTCGGACAAAGAGTATCAGATGCTCAGAACGGCGTCTTTAAATATAATAACCGAGTTGGGCATAGAGGGCGGCTGCAATTGCCAGTTCGCGCTCAATCCCGATTCGTTCGAATACTCCGTAATCGAAGTCAATCCAAGAGTTTCGCGCTCGTCCGCTCTCGCATCGAAAGCTACGGGTTATCCGATAGCCAAAGTGGCGGCCAAAATAGCTCTCGGTTACACGCTCGACGAAATCAAAAACGACGTCACCGGCAAAACTTATGCCTGCTTCGAGCCTACTTTGGACTATGTTGTAGTAAAACTCCCCAAGTGGCCTTTCGATAAATTCTTATATGCAAAGCGCACGCTCGGCACGAGAATGAAGGCCACGGGCGAAGTGATGGCCATAGGCACAAGCTTTGAAATGGCTATCATGAAGGCCGTGCGCGGTGCCGAAATTTCGCTCGATACCTTAAACATGCCCAAAATGGAGGAACTCTCCGACGGCGAAATACGCGAAAAGCTGCACGAACTTACCGATGAAAGACTGTTCGTCGTGTATCAGGCCATAAAGCGCGGATTCGACATAAACGAGATCTATGCGATAACCAAAATAGACGAATGGTTCTTAAATAAGCTTAAAAATCTTTCCGATTACGAGGCCGGCATCGCGGGCAAAAAGCTGAGCAAAGCCGAATACATCAAGGGCAAAAAGATGGGTTATCCCGATAAGGCCCTCGAACGCATTTCGGGCAATGCTCTGCCAAAGCATGTAGACGCAGCGTTCAAGATGGTTGATACCTGCGCCGCCGAGTTCGCCGCGCAGACGCCATATTTCTATTCGACATACGACGAAAAGGAGCACGACGAAGCCCTTCCCTATGTTGTAGAAAGCCGCAAAAACAAAAAGAAGAGGATAATAGTAATAGGATCGGGCCCCATAAGAATAGGCCAGGGCATAGAGTTCGACTATTCTTCCGTTCACTGCGTTTGGGCTTTGAAGAGGCTGGGCTATGAAGTTATAATAATAAACAACAATCCCGAAACGGTTTCGACCGACTTCGATACCGCCGACAGGCTGTACTTTGAAAGTCTTACTCCCGAAGACGTACAAAACGTCATCGACGTCGAAAAGCCGTACGGCGTGGTGGTAACTTTCGGCGGTCAAACGGCCATAAAACTCTGCGGCTATCTCGATAAAAAGGGCGTCAAGATACTCGGCACTCCCGCCGACTCCATCGACCTTGCCGAAGACAGGGAGAGGTTCGACGAGCTGTTGGAAAAATTCCACATAGCGCGTCCCAAGGGGCTTACCGTAATGACCAAGGAAGAGGCCGTGCATGCGGCCGAAACGCTGGGTTATCCCGTGTTGCTGCGCCCCTCGTATGTTATAGGCGGTCAAAACATGACCATTGCCTTTACGCAGAACGATATAGAGCGTTACATGGATGTAATTTTGGCGCAGAATATCGAAAACCCCGTACTCTGCGACAAGTATCTTATGGGCACCGAGCTCGAAGTGGACGCCATTTCCGACGGCGTGGATGTTCTCATTCCCGGCATCATGCAGCATATCGAGCGCGCGGGCGTTCACAGCGGCGACTCAATCGCCGTATATCCGCCATACAGTTTAAGCGACGCGATGCTTAAAAAAGTTGTGGAAATATCCACAAATCTCGCGCTTTCCATGAAGACGAAGGGGCTTATAAATATACAGTATCTCATCTATCACAACGAGCTGTATGTTATCGAAGTCAACCCCAGGGCATCGCGCACGATTCCGTACATTTCAAAGGTTACGGGTGTACCCATGGTGGATCTTGCCACCAGAATAATGGTGGGCGCAAAGTTAAAGCGTTTGGGTTACGGCACGGGGCTTTATAAAAATTCGCCCTATGTTGCGGTAAAAGTGCCTGTGTTCTCGTTTGAAAAACTCAACGACGTAAACTCGCAGCTCGGCCCCGAAATGAAGTCCACGGGCGAAGTGCTCGGCATAGGCAAAACCATAGAAGAGGCTCTGTTCAAGGGGCTTGTTTCGGCGGGCTTCAATATGAAGCATCCCACCAAACAAAACCCTTCGGGTATCTATTTTACAATAAACGATCAGGACAAGTTCGAAATTGTAAATATAGTTAAAAAATTTGCCGATTTGGGGCTTACTTTCTATGCAACAAAGGGTACGGCCAACGTTATACGCAGTCTCGGCATAGAATGCACCGAGGTTGCAAGGCTTTCGTCCAACGACGAGATATTCAAGCTGATGGACGAAGGTAAAATAGACTATATCGTTTATACGGGCAAAACCGACATAGAGTCAATAACCAACTATATTTCGCTGCATCACCATGCAATACTTCTCGGCATAACCGTTCTTACGTCGCTCGATACCACAAACGCCCTTGCCGACGTTATAGCCGGCAGGTATAATCAGTTCAATACCGAGCTTGTGGATATAAATCATTTAAGAACCGAAAAGCTTAAACTGCAATTCAACAAGATGCATTCGTGCGGCAACGACTATATATTCTTTAACAACATGGAGGGACATATCACCTGTCCCGAATCGCTTGCGATAAACTTTGCCGACAGGCACTATGCGATAGGCGGCGACGGAATAATTCTTATTGAAAAGTCGGACGTTGCCGACGCAAAAGTAAGGGTATTCAACCGCGACGGCTCCGATGCGGGCATGGCGGCAAACCCTTTAAGGATAGCCGCAAAATATCTTTATGACAGCAAGATGGTGCAGGGCGAGGAAGTTACGCTTGAAAGCGACGGCGGGGTTGTAAAGCTTACGGTTTCGTGCTTCAATAACGAAGCCAGCTCGGTATGCGTCAACCTCGGTTGCGCGCGCATGAGCAAAATTGAATTGCCCGAACTTGCCTCGTATAAAAAGTGGGGAGGCAACGGTTCTTCCGGATATAAGATAGCCCTCGGTAAAAATCACCTTGTCACATTCTGCGATAAAATAGACGACGTTGATTTCGAAGACTTTACGCAGGAAATAAACGCTGCCGATAACGCGCTGCATCAGAATGCCGATTTTATCGAATGCGTGAGAGTGGTGAACAATGTCACCGTAAGAATGCGCGTGTTCGGCAAAGTGAACGGCGAAACATGGTCGTGCGGTACGGCGGCCGTTGCTGCCGCGCTTGCCGCAATAGATCGCGGAGATTGTCGCCGAGGCGAAATAATCACCGTAAAAGTAAAGGGCGGCGATCTGTTCGTAAGAATAAACGACGACGGCACTACCGAAGTAGACGGCCCCGTAAAGCAGGCCTTTAAAGGTATAATTGAAATCTGATGATTTATCTCGACAATGCCGCGACCACAAGGCCCGACGGACAATGCTTGGACAAGGCAAAACAATTTATTTATGAAAATTATTATAATCCTTCCGCGCTCTACGCGGAAGGTTATAATTTGCATTTGACTTTAAAACGTGCAAAAAAGGATATTCTGCACTGCATAGCCAACGACAATTTCGATATAACCGTTACGTCGTGCGGAACCGAGGCGGACAACCATGCTATCTTCTGTGCCGGGCGAAGGGGCAACGTCGTTACCACGCTCGGCGAGCATTCGGCCGTCTTTTCGGCTGTCTCCGAGCTTAAACAGCGTGCAATCGAAGTGCGCTTCGCACCCCTCAACTGTGACGGCAGCGTAGATATTGAAGAGCTTTTAAAGCTTGTCGATGAAAAGACCTCGCTTGTGTCGGTAATCCATGTAAACAACGAAACGGGTGCGGTCAACGATATTAACGCAATTGCGGCCATGGTCAAGCGCAAAAACAAGAACACTGTGTTTCATTCCGACGGAGTGCAGGCATTCGGCAAGATACCGTTTAAACTTGGCGCGGATGTAGATCTCTATTCGGTGTCGGCGCACAAGATAGGCGGAATGAAGGGTACCGGCGCGCTTATCAGACGAAAGACGCTTTCACTAAAACCCTATATTTACGGCGGCGGTCAGGAGAACGGCATGCGCAGCGGCACCGAAAACGTGTTCGGTATAATGATGTTTTCGTGCGCGGCATGTAAGCGATATGAGCATTTAAATGAAAATTTTAACCATGTGCGTCAGTTGTGGCAGACGCTGTGGGGAGAATTGGATAAAGAATTGTTTACAAAAATTTCACCCGACGGCGGTTCGCCGTATATATTGACCGTGGCTGCTGCCGGTGTGCGAGGCGAAACGATTTTGCATGAGGCCGACGACGCAGGACTGATTATAGGCACGGGGTCGGCCTGTTCGTCCAACGAAAAGAAACGCTATTCTCGCGTGATTTTGGCCTGCGGAGTAAACGAGCATACGGCAGACGGTATTTTGCGACTGTCGTTTTCACCCGATAACACAATTGAAGAGGTTGTTCGGGCCGCTGCAATTCTCAATAAATTGGTAAAAAACAGATTGGAAATAATGGGTTAGCATGGAAAAGGTTATAATAATAAGATACTGCGAGCTGCATTTGAAGGGCAAAAACAGGGGATATTTCGAGCGGATCTTTGCTGTAAACATGGAAAGAGCGTTAAAGGGCGTTAAGCACGAGATCCGTCGTCAGAGCGGCAGATATTTAATAGAAAATTTTGATGAAAGCGAAACGGAAGATATTATTTCGCGTCTGCTAAAGGTGTTCGGAATACATACCCTGTCGGTTGCGCTGAAAGTTAAAAGCGATATGGGCGAAATTTTTGCCGCAGCCAGTGAAGTTTCTCAGAAATCCGGCACATTTAAGGTGGAAACACACCGTGCGGATAAAACTTTTCCGCTGAATTCCATGCAGGTGAGTGCGCAAATCGGCGGCAGACTGCTCGACGTATACAAAGGCCTGTCGGTGGACGTGCACGAACCGCAGAATTTGGTGAATATCGATATACGCGAAAACGGCACAACGCTTGTCTTCGGGTCGTTTATAAAGGGTGCCGACGGCATGCCCGTGGGTTCGGCCGGAAAGGGCTTGTTGCTCATTTCCGGCGGTATCGACAGTCCTGTGGCGGGCCATATGATAGCAAAGCGAGGCATGAGCATAGAATGTCTTCATTTTCACAGCTATCCGTATACCAACATGCAGGCCAAGGAAAAGGTTATCGAGCTTGCCGAGGTGCTTTCGCGCTATACTTGCGGAACTACTTTGAACATAATCAAAGTCACGCACATACAGGAAGAGATACACAAAAAGTGCAACGGCGAATATATGGTAACGCTTTTAAGGCGTTTTATGATGCGCATTGCCGAAAAAATTGCAATAAAGTGCGGGGCTCAGTGCATAATTACGGGCGAAAGCCTGGGACAGGTGGCCAGCCAGACGATAGAGGGCATGACGTCCTCGAATGCCGTAATACGCAGCCTGCCCGTTTTAAGGCCGCTGTGCGGGTTTGATAAAAACGAGATTATCGCTCGCAGTAAGGCGATGGGCGCGTATGATATTTCTATTTTGCCGTACGAAGACTGCTGCACGGTATTTTTGCCCAAACACCCCGTAACAAAACCCAAACTTTCGGATGTGGAGGCCGAGGAAGCAAAGCTCGACGTCGAAGCACTCGTAGACGAGGCATTAGGAACGTTAGAGATTGTAAAAATCTGATTTCGGCGATATTTAAGCATTAAAACAAAAGTTTGAATTTAAATCATCGATATAAATTGAACATAAGTTTGTAAAATATATAAAGAAAAATAGCGGAGAGCGGGTTTAAATGTGCTCTTCGCTATTTTCAATCGCCTGATCAGAGAGAAAAAAGTTTTAAAAGGGAATAATTTTGCGAAAATTTTTAACCGTGTTGTTATAAAAAATATTGTGTAAGGCACAAAAAGTTTATAATGGCAAAATGTTTCATGTAAAACTTTGCGCCATACTCTGACAAAATTTCTTACAAGAAAAATATTTGCTGTTAAATTTGCAATTTCAGTTAAAAACAGCTCCGCTCGGCATAAAATTGCAAAATTAATTGAACGTATTCATTCGCGATAAAAAGGGTGGGTGCGCGGCGGCATACATATAAGAAGAATTAAGCTAAAATATTTTTAACGCTTGTTCACCGACGGTAAGCTTAGACTCGATAATAATTTTGTCGCGCTATTCCTATTGAAAATATACAATATCCCTGCAACGACCATGCCGCGGCACGGGAAAAATTAATTGAACCAATCTCCGCGCGTTATGGGCGGAGGGAGCTGCGAAGGCGTAGATGAGCCAATGATAATGTTCCCCAATCTTTCCGTTTTTCCAAAATATTTTTTGCCGCCGAAAGAGTAGTAGGGGGTAACCGAATAATTGTATATGCCGTCCGCAAGCGTTTCCCTGAATTGAGGTAAATATTCGCCGTCATACACAACATTGTTATTTCTTTTTATTAGATATGAATAGTAATATGTTTTGCATAGTACTATTGAAACTGTTGATTTATCGACTATTATCGTCGGTTTTTTTATTGCGGGATGACTGAATTTATCGCTTTTTTGAGTAGGAATATTGTTTTTAAGGCATTTTACCTGCAATTTGTTTAATTTTGGCGCGATTCCGTCGGCAAGCACTATTCGTCCGTCGGCTTGATAGTCGCCGCGGTCTATTTCAATCACCTTTGTACCGCTTGCAACGTCGAGCTTTGCAGGTTTTTTATCTTTATATATTTTTTCCGCTATTTCTTTAAGCTTTTGACAGCATATTCCCCCGCCCGATATTTGGTATTTTTTATTGTTTTTGTCGCCTGTCCACACTGCTATCGTGTTTTGCGCGGTATAACCTATTGCATAGGCGTCGGTATTGCCGCTTTCGTCGCCGACGGTGCCCGTTTTTGCCGCAATATCGAAGCTTATGTTTTTCAATTTTTTTGCTGTGCCGTTTTTTGCGGTCTGCATCAGCATCTCGTTCATCAGCGAGCAAGTGCCTTCGCAAAATACTCTGCGTTTGTTTTCCGGCGCGCAGTATATCACGTTGCCGTTTTTGTCCGTTATTTTTTTTATGAAGCGGGAGGGGGAATACATGCCGTTCCGTCTGAACGTCGTATATCCGTCGCACAATGCTTTAAGCGTCGTTCCGTGTTTCATTCCGCCCAGTGCAAGCGAAAGATTTTTATCCTCTTCGTCAAGCGTCACATTCAGTTTTTTTGCGTATTCCGCAGCGCGCGCCACCGTCAGGCCGTTTAAAATTTTTACTGCGGGTATGTTGTAGCTCTTTGCAAGGCTCTCCTGCACCGTAACCGCGCCGTGATATTTTTTATCGTGATTTTCGGGCGAATACCCTCCGAAATTCGCACGTTCGTCTACAATTTTCGTAAATGTGTGTATTTTCTTTTCTTCAATTGCGGGCGCATATACAAGCAACGGCTTTATCGCCGAACCAGGTTGCCGCATTATTCCGCCCGCCGTATTTGTATACGCGCATACGCCGTTCTCGCTATCTGTTATTATAACCGCGCTGTCGTTTTCGAAGGCAAGATTTTCGATAAAGTCCTGCAATTCGTCGGTCATATAGGTATATACCGAACAGCCCGCAAGATCGGTATAACAGTTAAGGTTAAGTTCTTCAAGTTCCTCTGTAACGGCGCGTATATAATCCCCGCGCTTTCGCGTATTGCCTCCTGCTACCGCGCCGAGGGGTTGACTGCGTGCGTCGTTGTATTCGTTTTGGGTTATCAGCTCACATTTTAACATATTTTCAAGCACGATGTCGCGCCTTTGCAGGCATTTTTCGGCGTTTTTGAAGGGGGAGTAGTTGTTGGGCGAAGATAAAAGTCCTGCAAGTGCGGCTCCCTGTGCGAGGGTCAGCTGTTCCGCGTCGGTATCGAAATAGAATCTTGCCGCGCTCTGCAGGCCGTAACAGCTGTGCCCGAAATATATCGTGTTCAGATACATTTCCAAAATTTCGTCCTTGGAATACTTTTTTTCAAGCTGTCCCGCAAGCCTTATTTCTTTAAGTTTGCGCACGATTGTTTTATCGTTCGACAGGTGGGTGTTTTTTATCAGCTGCTGGCTTATGGTCGATGCTCCCTCTTTGAATGAAAGCGAGGAGATGTTCTTATAGGCCGCTTTAAGCATCCTCATTACGTCGAGGCCGCCGTGCGAATAAAATTTTCTGTCCTCCGAGGCGATAAACGCGTTTTTTACATGATCCGGCAGATCTTTTATTCCTACCGAGCTTCGGTTTCCTATTAGCGACGAACTGTCTATCTTGTTTCCGTCGGTGTCGTAAAAGGTTATGCTCTGTCCGTAATTTATAAGTTTATTTGTGTCTAATTTAACGTCGTTAGTAACGGCAAAATAGGCTGCAAATGCCGAAAAAGCGAGTACCGCCGCCGCGATTGTTGCCGCGAGTGCGCATTTAGCGAAAGTTTTCATTAAAATTAGTATCTTTAAAATTTATAAATTGTTGCAAAACAATTGAAAATAGTTGCAAAAAATTATATAATTAATGCGTATGGAAAAGTTTTATCATATTGTTACCTACGGCTGCCAGATGAATGTGCACGAGTCCGAAAAAATAGCGGGCATATTGTCCGAGCTCGGCTATAAACACTGCGACAGCCCCGAACAGGCCGATATAGTTGTTTTTAATACCTGCTGTATACGCGAAAACGCCGAAAATCATGCCTTTGGCAATATAGGTATGTTAAAAAAGCTTAAAAGCAGAAGAAAAGATATGCTTATAGCCGTCGGAGGATGTCTGCCTCAGCAGCTGAACAAGGCCGAAAATCTGCACGAAAAGTTCCCGTATGTGGATATAATATTCGGCACGCACAATCTTCACAATTTAAAAGAACTTATTAAGCTTAAACTCGGCCGCAAAAAGACGGTTATACAGATAGATGAGCGCGAGGGTGAAATTTGCGAGGACGACAAACCTCTTCGCACAAGTTATCCCAACGCGTGGGTAAACATAATGTACGGGTGCAACAACTTTTGCTCATACTGCATCGTCCCCTATGTTCGCGGCAGGGAGCGCAGCCGCAGTTCCGAGAAGATAATAGAGGAGGTGCGCTCGCTTGTGGCGGAGGGTTACAAGGAGATCACGCTGCTCGGTCAGAACGTGAACTCCTATCGCGGAGAGCTTACTTTTCCCCAACTTCTTGAACGTATAGCTCTTATCGAAGGCAAATTTCGCATAAGGTTTATGACTTCGCATCCCAAAGATTTTTCGCTTGAACTTATCGAGGTGATGGCAAAATATCCTAAAAAGATATGCCGCTGTCTGCACCTTCCCGTTCAGAGCGGGTCGGACAGGATCTTGCGCGAAATGAACAGAAGATACACCTCGGCGGACTATCTCGAAAAGGTGAGAATGCTAAAAGCCGCGATTCCTGAATGCGCCGTTACCACAGACCTTATCGTTGGATTCCCCGGCGAAACGGACGGCGATTTTAAGGATACTTTAAAACTTGTAAAAAAGGTGGGGTTTGCTTCGGCGTTTACGTTTGTGTATTCAAAGCGTGCGGGCACACGGGCCGCTGAGATGCCCGATCAGGTGCCGGAAGAGGTTTCGAAAGCGCGCATAATCGAACTTGTCGAACTTGTCAATTCGCAGACGCGCGCAATGTCGCAGACCTACATCGGCAAAACGGTTGAAATTTTGTGCGAAGGTTATGACGAAAAGCGCGGTTTGTATCTCGGAAGGGACGAATTCGGCAGAATGGGATATTTTGCAAGCGACGAGAATCTTGTGGGCAAGTTTGTCGATATACTTGTCGACGGCGCGAACGGCGTGTCGCTTACCGGCAAGGTCGTCTGAGTTGTGTTTTTTTATGGAATAATTGATTACAGGTAGCGTATAAATGGCTCTTTCACCAATGATGCAGCATTACTTTTCGGTAAAGGAAAAGTATAAAGATTGTTTGATATTTTATCGCCTGGGCGATTTTTACGAAATGTTTTTCGACGACGCTAAAACGGCGTCGCGGGTACTCGATCTTACCTTGACGGGCAGGGACTGCGGGCTTGAGGAGCGTGCGCCGATGTGCGGCGTACCCTATCATGCCGCCGACGCATACATCGCAAAGCTTGTTTCGGCGGGCTTTAAAGTCGCCGTATGCGAACAGGTTGAGGATCCCGCCACGGCAAAGGGCATGGTCGCCCGCGAAGTAATAAAAGTGGTAACTGCCGGAACGATCACCGATGAAAATTTTCTCGACGCAAAGAGCAATAATTTTATTGCATGCGCATGCATGCAGGGCGAAGTTTGCGCCGCTGCGTGGGCCGACATTACCACAGGCGAGTTCAACTGCACTCAATACAGCGGCGGCGACGCCGTAAAAAAGGTAATTTCACTGTTCGTAAAACTCTCCGTAAGGGAAGTTATCGGCAACGACGACATGTTGTTTGCGTGCAGGGATCTGCCCGAAGTCGCGCGCGGCGTTTTGCCTCCGTTTTCAAACTATCCGTCGTGGGCGTTCGGATTTGCGGCGGCAAAAAAGACGCTTTTAACCCAGGTGCACACAAGCAGTCTTGAAGCGTTTTCCCTGTCCGAAGCCGAAGGCGCGGTGTGCGCGAGCGGGGCCTTGATAGAATATTTAAAGGAAACGCAGAAACACGCGCTTGCGAACATCGACGGAATTAAATATATCTCCGACGGAGGCAGGCTGCAACTCGATAATGCGGCCGTGCGCAATCTCGAAGTGGTAAAGAGTATGTCGGAGGGTAAAAAGTACGGCTCGCTTTTGTGGCTTTTGGATAAGACGAAGACGGCCATGGGTGCAAGACTTTTAAGCAGTATGGTGCTGTCGCCTCTCGGTAGAGCAGAAGAGATCGACTATCGTCTTGACGGCGTGGAGGAGCTTGTCGATTCCACGGTAGTCAGGGTGGGGCTGGCCGACATGCTGTCGCAGGTTAAAGACATCGAAAGGCTTACGGGTAAAATTTCCAACGGCGGCATCATGCCGGTCGACTGCCTGCTTCTTGCCCGTTCACTGCTTGCCGTGCCGAATCTCGCCTTTCAGCTTGCCGGATTCGGCAGTGCGGCCATCAACGATATAAACGCCGAATTGCACGACGTGACCGACGTGGCGCAGCACATCTTGAACGTAGTGGACGAAACTCCGCCCCCGACAATGAAGGACGGCGGCTACATCAGGGCAGGATACAGCGCGGAACTTGACGAGCTGCGCTCAGTAAAGGAGAACAGCAAAAAAATACTTTCCGACATGGAGGCGAGCGAGCGCGACAGAACGGGTATACGCACTTTAAAGATAGGCTTTAACCGAGTGTTCGGCTATTATATTGAAGTGAGTAAATCGTTTAAGGACAAAGTACCTTCAACATATCAACGCCGCCAGACTCTCGCGAATTCCGAAAGATTCATCACCGAACAGCTTAAAGAGCTCGAAGATAAAATACTCAACAGCGAGGAACTGTCGCTGAAACTCGAAAGCGCGATATACGACGAGCTGAAAAGCCTGCTCCTGTCGAAGATAGGCATATTTAAGGAGATAGCCGGCGCGGTGGCGCGGCTCGATGTGTTGGTATCGCTTGCCGAAGTTGCAAAATCGAATAAATACTGCCGACCCAAGATAGTCGCTTCGGGCAGTCCCCTGATAATACGAGAGGGGCGTCACCCCGTTGTGGAAAAAATTTCAAAGGACAAATTTGTTCCCAACGACACGCTGCTTGACGAGGGCGAAAACCGTACTATGATAATAACCGGCCCAAACATGGCCGGAAAGAGCACTTATATGCGGCAGGTGGCGATAATCGCGCTGATGGCTCACATCGGTTCGTTCGTGCCGGCAAAGAGTGCGGAGATCCCCGTGCTCGACCGCATTTTTACCAGGGTGGGCGCAAGCGATAATCTCATTTCCGACCAGAGTACTTTCATGGTTG
This sequence comes from uncultured Clostridia bacterium, assembly GCA_944367955.1. Lineage (GTDB taxonomy): Bacteria > Bacillota > Clostridia > Christensenellales > Borkfalkiaceae > Coproplasma. Next base: position 19,648 of record CALVWU010000004.1, on the reverse strand, counting down.
AAATGATAGAGGTGGCATCGATCTTGCGTAACGCCACAAAAAACAGTCTTATCATTTTGGATGAGGTCGGCAGGGGTACAAGTACTTACGACGGGCTTTCGATAGCCTGGGCCGTGGTGGAGGATATAACCGAGAGGATAGGCGCGAAAACGCTGTTCGCCACCCATTACCATGAACTGACCGAGTTGGAAAATAAGCTCGACGGCATAAAGAATTACAAGATAGCCGTGCGCGAGATAAACGGCGGCATAGTGTTTCTGCGTAAGATCATGCGAGGCGGTGCGAACCGCAGTTTCGGCATAGAGGTTGCTGCTTTGGCCGGGGTACCCTCGTCGGTCACCGACAGGGCGAAGGTCATTTTAAAGGGCATAGAAAAGGGCGGCGCGGTCGTTTCCGCCCCGCCTGCGGCCGCGGCGAATGACGAGCCTTTGCAAAGCGGCGACAGCGAAGTGGAAAAAATATTAAAGGAAACGGATATGAATGCCGTTTCGCCCATGCAGGCGTTTATGATACTGGGCGATCTGGTCGAAAAGGTAAAATAAAATGGCAAAGATAAATATTTTGTCCGAAATCATCTGCAACCGAATAGCGGCGGGCGAGGTAATCGACAGGCCTTATTCGGCCGTAAAAGAGATGATAGAAAACAGCATCGACGCGGGTGCCACCGAAATCGAGGTGTACATCGAGCGGGGCGGAAAAGATCTTATCAGGGTGATCGATAACGGCAGCGGTATCGAAAAAGAGGATATGCGCGCCGCGTTCTATTCGCATGCAACAAGTAAAATATCCACCCTTGAAGACATAGACAACATCCATACTCTCGGTTTTCGCGGCGAAGCTTTGGCAACGATTGCCGCCATCGCACAGGTGGAGCTTATCAGTGCTACCGAAGGCAACGATGCGTGGAAGGTCGAATGCGACGGCGAATTTATAGGCAAAGTTCAGCCCGCAGCCTTTCAAAAGGGCACTCAGATAACCGTTCGCAACATCTTTTTCAATACCCCCGTGCGCCGCAAATTTTTAAAGACGGACAAAAAAGAGGAGAGCGATATAACGGCGTTTGTCACGAATTACATTCTCGGCAATCCTACCATTGCTTTCAAATATTATATCGACGGCAAGCCGGCTTTGCAGTCTTACGGCGGCGGTCTGGAAGAAGCGATTGCGCAGGTTTACGGGGCGGGCTATCTGCCGCAGTCGTTCAAGATAAGCGCGGACAGAAACGATTTAAAAATTTACGGCTTTATAGGCAATCAGAATTTTTTTAAACCGAACAAGTCGTATCAGCACATATTCTTGAACGGCAGATGCATTTCTAACAACGTTATTTCGACGGCGATTGCGCAGGCTTATGCGCCGTACGCGATGAAAAAGAATTTTCCCGTATACACGCTGTTTATAGACGTTCCTTCCGATATGGTGGACGTAAACGTTCATCCCAACAAGGCCGACGTGCGTTTTACGGATAATCAACTCATCTTCGGCACGGTGTACAAAGTTATTTCATCCGTGCTCGACGGCACGGCCAAGGCAACCGAATTTGTTGTGGACAGTACGGTCGTCCCCGAAATAAAGTCTACGTTTGCCGACAAAAATTCAAAAAATGCCGTATATGCAGCCGATTATACGCAGAGCGGCAAAATATACGATAAAAATTTCGATGATGTTAATATTCCAAAGTTCACGTCGGAAGGCAAAGTTAAAGGCGGTGCGGAGAACAAGTTCGCGCCAGCCGACGGTCGAGCCGGAGGCGAGCCGTTCGGCGGTACCGTTCCCGCGGGCTTGAACGTCCCCGGCTCAGGTTTTGCGGACGGCAAGATAAAATCGGTTAAAGAACTTCCAGTGTACAAGGCTTTCCCCGCCGCCCGCGAAGAGAATACGATGGTCGTCTGCGGAGGCATAAAGCCTCTGCCCGTAAGGATTGAAGAGGAGAAGCGCGCAAAGGCGGAGCAGGCCCGCATTCTGTACGAGAGCTGGAAGTACAGGGGGACGCTGTTCAATACCTATCTTTTATACGAAATGGGCGATTCGGTATATTTTATCGATCAGCATGCCGCGCATGAACGGCTCATCTTCGATTCGCTTATCGAAAAATTGAAAAACCGCGAAAGGGTGGCGCGGCAGGGTATGCTTGTTCCGTATATTCTCGACCTCAATACCGCTGAAGCGGCGTTTATCGAACAGAATATCAGACTGATCCGCGCTATGGGATTCGGGATAGAGCCGTTCGGAATGACTTCGTACCGCATCGGCGAGGTGCCTTTGGATCTGCAGGAGATAGACCTTAAAGCTTTCTTTGACGACTTGCTGTCGGATATAGAGGGATTGAAATCCATTTCCATCGAAGACGTGATGCGTGAAAAGATAGCGTCCACGGCATGCAAGCATGCGATAAAGGGCGGAATGGAGCTTACCGAGGCCGAACGCGATAAGTTGATGGATATGATTAAAGGCGACGTCGGGCTCAAATGTCCACACGGCAGACCCGTATGCGTACAGCTTAGCAAAAAGCAGATAGAAAAGATGTTTAAAAGGATAGTCTGACCGTGAAGCGGGTGCTTGTGATATGCGGCGCGACCGCCACCGGGAAGTCTGCTCTTGCGGTAAAGTGTGCAAAATTGTTAAACAGCTGTGTGGTTTCCGCGGATTCACAGCTGATTTATCGCGGTCTGAATATAGGAACGGCCAAGCCCACGCGCGAAGAGATGTGCGGTATAAGGCACGAAATGATAGATATTGTACCGCCCGACGCGCGATTTTCGGTTTCGGATTTCCGCGACGCCGCTCTTTTGCCGATTGAAAACGAGCTGAATGCGGGCAGAACGCCGGTAATCTGCGGCGGCACGGGGTTTTATATAAATTCGCTGCTGTTTGACTACTCATACGGAAGCGCGCCCGCCGACGGCGCGGTAAGGGCGAAGTACGAAAAACTCTGTGCCGAAAAAGGCGGGGAGTACGTCTATTCGCTGCTGTGCGAAGCCGATCGCGCGTCGGCCGAAAAAATACACAAAAACGACATAAAGCGGGTCATCCGCGCGCTTGAAATATTGGAAGTAAGCGGGATAAAAAAATCGGAGTTGAACGACGGATTTAAGCCTCGCTTCGATTATGTCGCCGTCGCGCTCTCGTTTGAGCGTCAAAGGCTTTACCGCCGCATCGACGAAAGAGTCGATAAAATGTTCAAGGACGGCCTTGTAGAAGAAGTAAAGGCGTTAATGTCCGCCGGAATAGACGAAAATTGCCAAAGCATGCAGGCGATAGGCTATAAAGAAGTAATTCAAGGTCTAAAAAACGGTGATTCACAATGTACTATGCGTGACATAATCAAACGCAACACCCGTCATTATGCAAAGCGTCAGATAACGTTTTTTAAAAAATTGCCGGGCATCGTATGGATGGACGCCGACGAAGCCTCGCCTGAAAATATTTTAAAGCTTTTAAACTGTTGAAGGAGCAGAGAGTGGAAGAAACTTTTCGTGATACCAAAAATGAAAACTATATAAAGAGTTGCGAAAAAAGGCTTAAAGATAAGTTTGAACTTATCGACGATATAGCATATCACAATCAAAAGAAGGTATTGTCGGCCTTTCAAAAACATCGCGTGGCCGTGCGCCATTTTTCAGGTACGACGGGATACGGTTACGGCGACGAGGGGCGTGACACCCTCGGCGGTTTGTACGCGGCCGCGTTCGGATGTGAAAGCGGCATCGTTTCGCCCCATCTTCTTTCGGGAACACACACGCTTTCGGTCGCGCTCTTCGGGCTGTTGATGCCGGGCGATACTCTCTTTTGCGTTACGGGAATGCCGTACGATACCATACGCCCCGTTATCATGGGCGAAAATATCGGTTCTTTAAAGGATTACGGTATCGCTTTCGAGTCTTGCGATCTCACGTCGGACGGATTGTTCGATTATGGCGCAGTCGGCAAAAGGTTGCATGAAATTAATCCCGTGGTCGTCTATATCCAGCGTTCCCGCGGATATGAGCTGCGTGACGCGCTCTCGTGCGAACAGATCGGCGAAATGTGTGCATTTTTGCGTAAAAACGGCTTCAACGGCTGTATTTTTGTGGATAATTGTTACGGTGAATTTGTTGAAAAGATTGAGCCCACCGACTGCGGTGCCGATATTATTGCCGGGTCGCTTATAAAAAATGCGGGCGGCGGCATCGCTTCTACCGGCGGATATATCTGCGGCGGTCAGAGGTATATCGAAAGGATAGGCCGCAGGTTCACGGCACCGTCTATCGGTCTGGAAGTCGGATCTTTCGAGCAGGGGTATCGCTATTTTTATCAAGGATTGTTCATGGCTCCGCATACTGTGGCGCAGGCGTTGAAGTGCTCCCTTCTCATAGGACGGGCTATGACCGATCTCGGATATAAAAATTACCCTTCGATAGATAAAATGCCATACGACATAACGCGCTGTATCGAGTTCGGCAACGCCGAAGATATGGTAAATTTTATAAGGGAAGTGCAATATGCCTCCCCGGTTGACAGTTATGTCACGTGCGAGCAGTGGGATATGCCGGGTTATGACAGTCAAATAATCATGGCGGCGGGAACTTTTGTTTCGGGAGCGTCGATAGAACTCTCGGCCGACGGCCCCGTCAAGCCGCCATATATAGCTTATTTTCAGGGCGGATTAACTTACGAGCACGGAAAATGCGCGCTTAAAAATATTTTGAATAAACTTGCAAAATAAAAAACGGCGTAATGCCGTTTTTTATTTTGATGCGTATTTTTGCGTATCGGGTCGTTTTACATTTAAATAACAAGGGAGGGAAGTTTAGACGGAGAAATGTCTTGAACCGAGATTTTTAAAGCGGCCTGCGAATGCAGGCCGCTTAAAGCTTGGATGTTATTTATCAGTACATGCCGCCCATATCGGGGTTGGGTGCCGCGGGTGCGGGAGGAGTGGGAATGTCGGTTACGATGCTTTCGGTTGTGAGCAGTGTTGCTGCAACCGAAGCTGCGTTTTGAAGCACCGAGCGAGCGACTTTGGTGGGGTCGATTATGCCGCTTGCAACCATATCGGTGTACTCGTTTTTGAGTGCGTCATAGCCGTAGTTGGCCTTTTTGGAAGTTATAATGGTGTTCACTATCACCGAACCGTCCAATCCTGCGTTCTTGGCTATCTGGCGAAGGGGTTCTTCAACGGCTTTCAAAACGATGCTTGCGCCCGTCTTTTCGTCGCCGGAGAGCTTATCAACGAGTTTTTTGATGTCGGGAATGGTCGAAAGCAATGCCACGCCGCCGCCGGGTACAATGCCCTCTTCAACTGCGGCGCGTGTAGCTGCAAGTGCGTCCTCTATGCGCAGTTTCTTTTCCTTCATCTCAACCTCGGTGGCCGCGCCGACATTTATAACGGCCACGCCGCCGGCAAGTTTTGCAAGACGCTCCTGAAGCTTTTCCTTGTCGTATTCCGAAGTCGTTTCGGCAATTTGCGCTTTAAGTGAGTTGACTCTTGCCTTGATCGCGTCGGAAGAACCGGCACCCTTGATTATTGTGGTGTTTTCTTTGTCTACTTTTACCTGAGCGGCTCTGCCGAGCATGTCGGGTGTAACGTCTTTGAATTCATAGCCCAAATCGGAGGAGATTACCGTGCCGCCCGTTAAAATGGCGATGTCTTCGAGCATGGCTTTTCTTCTGTCGCCGAATCCGGGCGCCTTTACCGCAACGCAGTTCAAAACGCCCTTCAGCTTGTTTACGATAAGCGATGCAAGCGCGTCGCCTTCGACGTCTTCGGCTATGATAAGCAACCTTGCGCCCTGCTGCGCGATGGGTTCGATTATGGGAAGTATCTCTTGAAGAGTGGAAATTTTCTTATCGGTTATAAGGATGTAGGGGTTATCCAAAACGGCCTCCATCTTATCGGTGTTTGTAACCATGTAGGCGGAGGCGTAACCTCTGTCGAACTGCATGCCTTCAACGGTAGAAAGTTCGGTGTTCATGGTCTTGCCCTCTTCAACCGTTATAACGCCGTCTTTGCCGACAATTTCCATGGCGTCGGCAATAAGACTGCCGATCGTTTCGTCGCCTGCCGAAATGGAGGCGACCTGCGAGATGGCAAGCTTGTTTTCGACGGGTTTGGATATGGATTTTATCTTATTCACCGCCGTGTCTACGGCTGCGGCGATACCCTTTTTCAGGATAATGGGATTTGCGCCTGCGGCAAGGTTTTTAAGGCCTTCGCGTATTATAGCCTGAGCGAGTACCATTGCGGTAGTCGTACCGTCGCCGGCAACGTCGTTGGTCTTTGTGGAAACTTCTTTTACAAGCTGCGCACCCATATTTTCAAAGGGGTTTTCAAGCTCTATTTCCTTGGCTATCGTAACGCCGTCGTTGGTGATGAGGGGCGCGCCGAATTTTTTATCGAGAACAACGTTTCTGCCCTTGGGACCGAGCGTTATTTTTACTGTGTCTGCAATTACGTTTACGCCCGTTTCAAGGGCCTTTCTTGCGTCGTCGCCGTATTTAATCTGTTTAGCCATAAAATTTATCTCCTTAATTATTCAACAATGGCCAGAATGTCGCTCTGGCGGATTATGGTGTATTCCTTGCCGTCAACTTTCACCTCGGTTCCGCTGTATTTGGAAAGCAGAACTTTGTCGCCGACTTTTACCTGCATTTTTACTTCCTTGCCGTCAACGATCCCACCGGGGCCTACGGCGACTACTATGCAGGTGGCGGGCTTTTCCTGAGCCGCCGCGGTGAGGTAAATGCCGCTCTTGGTCTTTTCTTCGGCTTTAAGACCTTCTACGACAACTTTGTCAAATAAAGGTTTTATATTCATTTAAAATTTTCCTCCGATAAGAGTTTTATTTTCACTGATATTTATAAACACGCTTTATCGGCGTCAAACACATATTTTTTAAATAAAAATAAAAATAATTTAAAGTAAAATTTAAAGTGTTTTGGCATATACATTGCATTTTATTTTAAACTGTGTTATTATATTATCGTAATTTTGATATTCGGAGAAATTATATGGACAAGTGGGACAGGCGTTTTATGGAAATGGCCGAACTTATCGGTTCGTGGTCAAGCTGCTATAAGGAAGACAGGCATGTCGGCGCGATAATAGTTAAAAACAAGAGGGTCATAGCCACCGGATATAACGGCGCGCCCCAAGGCATAACAAGCTGTGTTGACAAACACGAGTGCATGCGTCAAAAGATCGGAGTGCCGAGCGGTACAAGGCAGGAACTCTGCTATGCCGTGCATGCCGAGCAGAATGCGATAATCCAGGCGGCGAGAGTGGGATGCAGCGTTGAAGGCTGTACGCTCTATTGTACGCACCAACCATGCGTCATCTGCGCGAAAATCATCATAAATTCGGGCATTTCTCGCGTCGTGTATAAAGACGGCTATCCCGACGATTTTTCGATGCAGCTCTTTAAAGAGGCCGACGTGCTTGTTCAACGTTTCGACAGTCTATAATTTTTTTAGAGGTGGAAAAATGATGAATCCAAAAGTTACTATAACGATGGAAGACGGCGGAAAGATGGTTTTGGAACTCTATCCCGACAAGGCTCCCAATACGGTAAACAACTTTTTAAGTCTTGCCGCCGCCGGCTTTTACGACGGCCTTACTTTTCACAGAATAATCAGCGGATTTATGATTCAGGGCGGCGATCCCGTTGGAAACGGCACGGGCGGGCCGGGATATACAATTAAGGGCGAATTTTCGATGAACGGTTATAAGAGCAACGACCTTAAACATGCGCGCGGCGTAATTTCTATGGCGCGCTCCATGTCGCCCAACAGTGCGGGTTCGCAGTTCTTCATAATGCATGCCAATGCGTCGCATCTCGACGGCCAATACGCCGCTTTCGGCAGGGTGATAGAGGGGATGGACGTAGTGGACGGCATTGCGGCAACGCCCACCGATTATTACGACAGACCTAAAAAGCCGCAGGTTATCAAAAATATGGCGGTTGAAACTTTCGGCGTCGAGTATCCTGAGCCGGTGAAATTTTAATGAATGTCCAAAAATTGTTAAAAATAATCCTTGCGGGCGTTATTGCGGCTTCGCTGATATGCTTGATAATCGGCGCGGCCACATATTTTCCCGCACTCGGTTCGCTGCCGCAGACGGGAGCGCAGGATTATGCCGTCCTCGTTAAAGAGCGCGCCGCTTCGATGCGCCTCGGAATGTTAATCATGATGGTAGGCTGCGCGTCGCTCGGTATGGCGGTGCTGGCTTTGCTCGGAATAGCGATATACGGCAGATTGAAAGATCTGAACGGCAATAATATTCAAAATAATGACAAAACGGAGTAAATATGACAGATAATTCGGTTTATAACAATCCACTTATAACCAGGTATGCCGGCAAACAGATGGCGGAAAATTTTTCGGACGACAAGCGTTTCAAACTTTGGCGCAAGCTGTGGATAGCTCTTGCCGAGTCGGAAATGGAGCTGGGGCTTAATATTACGCCCGAACAGATCGCCGAAATGAAGAAATACGCCGACGATATAAATTACGACGCCGCCGAAAAGTATGAGCGCGAGGTGCGTCACGACGTGATGGCGCACGTCAAGGCGTTCGGCGATCAGGCAAAATCGGCAAAGGCTATAATACACCTCGGTGCCACAAGTTGTTTTGTTGATTGCAATTCCGAGCTGATCATTCTTCGCGACGCTCTTAAAATAATAAAGGTAAAGCTTGTAAACGTTATAGATAAGCTTAAAGCGTTTGCGTTAAAATATAAAGATATGCCCACGCTCGGCTTCACGCATCTGCAGCCGGCGCAGCTTACCACCGTCGGAAAGCGCGCAACGCTGTGGCTGCAGGATCTTATGATGGACTATGAAAACCTCGTGCATCTCGAAAAATGTTTCAAGCTTCGCGGCGTAAAGGGCACAACGGGTACGCAGGCCAGCTTTATGGAACTTTTCAACGGCGACGGTGAAAAAGTTAAAGAGCTTGAACGCCGCGTCGTTAAAAAGATGGGTTGCGACAGAGTGTACGGCGTTACCGGTCAGACCTATCCCAGAAAATTCGATTACAATGTACTGTGCGTACTGTCGCAGATAGCGCAGAGCGCGTACAAATTTTCAAACGACATACGCATATTGCAGAATATGAAAGAGATAGAAGAGCCGTTCGAAAAATCGCAGATAGGTTCTTCGGCCATGGCCTATAAGCGCAATCCCATGCGCAGCGAAAGAATGGGTTCGCTTGCCCGCTTTGTAATCTCGCTGCCCGTGAATACGGCCGTCACGGCATCCACCCAATGGTTTGAACGCACTCTTGACGATTCGGCAAACCGAAGAATAGTAAATGCGCAGGCCTTCCTTGCGCTCGACGGTATTTTGAATATTTATCTCAACGTAAGCGAAAATCTTGTCGTCTACGATAAGGTAATTGCCAGGCATATCGCAGCGGAGCTGCCCTTTATGGCTACTGAAAACATCATGATGGAGTGCGTAAAGGTGGGAGGCGACAGGCAGGAGCTGCATGAAAGAATCAGAGTGCTTTCTATGGAGGCAGGCAGAAACGTTAAAGAGAGGGGGTTGGAAAACAATCTTATCGACCTTATCAAGGCCGACGATATGTTTGCTTCCGTTCGTGACAATATAGACGAAATACTTGATGCCAAAAAATTCATCGGCCGTGCACCCGCGCAAGTCGAGGAATTTATATCTGCGGAAATTGACCCTATATTAAAGGCAAATGCCGACGTTCTCGGCGTAAAGGGCGAAGTCAAGGTATAAAATGGCGCGTTTTACGGTACCTGTTGCCGTTGTCGTGCTTTTGGAAAGAGTGTGCAACGGCAAAAGGCAGGTGCTTTTGCAGCGCAGACAAAACACGGGCTTCGGCGACGGATTGTGGGATTTTTCGTGTTCCGGGCACGTCGAATGCGGTGAGAGCCTGCGCGACGCCTGTATCCGGGAGTGCGGCGAAGAGCTTGGCATAGACGTAAAGGCTGAAAATTTAAGATTTTTTACGCTTGTTTACAAGCGAGACGGAGACATTACTTACTGTAATCCGTATTTTATCCTTGCGGAATTTTCGGGTGTGCCGAGGATATGCGAAGAGGGCAAGTGTTCGGCGATCGGTTGGTTTGATATTGACGCGCTGCCCTCTGAGCTGTTGCCTGACAGAAGAGAGGCACTGTGCGCACTTCAAAAGGGTACGCCCTTAATAGAATACACCGTAAAATAGAAAAATAACGCCCAAGCGAATTGCCTGAGCGTCTGGCAGGGGGAAGCGCGATTCCGTCATGCACCGGTGGTTTTGGAGGGAAACGCTACTCTGTCGTTCGGCCGGGTGCATAAAAATAGTGCTGAATTGTGCAACAAGGCTAAAAATAACGCCCAAGCGAATTGCTTAAGCGTCTGGCAGGGGAAGCGCGATTCCGTCATGCACCGGTGGCTTTGGTGGGAAACGCTACTCTGCCGTTCGGCCGGGCGCGTAAAAATAGGGCTGAATTGTGCAACAAGGCTAAAAATAACGCCCAAGCTAATTGCTTGAGCGTCTGGCAGGGGAAACACGATTCGAACATGCAACCGACGGTTTTGGAGACCGCGACTCTACCGTTGAGCTATTCCCCTAAAAAGTTAGCTTATACAGTATATAATATCCACACGTTTTAGTCAACTGTTTTGGAGATCAATTATGAAAAAAAGATATAAATTGGGAGTGGTCGGCTGTGGTTTTATGGCGCAAGCCATTCTTAAAGGCGCGGTACTCTCCGATTTTATCAATCCGCGCAAAGTGATAGTCAGCGACAAAAGCATTGAAAAGCTCGACGGTGTGGCCGACGAGCTGGGGGTGGACGTTACCGACGATAATTCAATTGTGGCTGCCGAAAGCGAATATGTGCTGTTTGCCGTAAAGCCGCAAAATTTCGAAGAGATTGCGTCTGAAATATCCCATGTCAGCGTCGATAAAGTTATTTCGATAATGGCCGGGTTGAGTAAAAGTTATATTAAAAATTCTCTCGGCGTCGGACTGATAAAAGTAGCTCGCTGCATGCCCAATCTGCCCTGTTCCATAGGCAGCGGGGCTATGGGCGTGGACATGTCGGATTTCAATGAAAATCCCGATGATACCCAGTTTATAACCATGCTCTTCAATTGTTTGGGGGTGGTTTTAAGCCTTTCCGAGGACAAACTGGATGCAGTAACGGGCATAAGCGGCAGTGCGCCGGCATATGTATTTATGTTTATCGACGGCCTTATAGAGGCGGGCGCAAAGCGCGGGTTAACGCGAGACGAAGCCACTACTTTAGCCGCACAGACGGTGCTCGGCAGTGCGGAGCTTCTGCTGAACGGCGATAAGCCGATACCCGAACTTATAAAAAGCGTGTGCAGCAAGGGCGGCACGACAATAGAGGCGGTTAAAATACTTGAAGAACGCGATCTGTGCGGGATAGTGGATGATGCGGTAGAGGCATGCGTCAACCGCTCGAAAGAATTATCGAAATAGTTTTTGAATTGATGAAAAAAGTTACTTTGTATACCGACGGGGCGTGTTCCGGCAATCCGGGAGTGGGCGGTTACGGGTGTGTGCTGATGTATAACGGGCACGAAAAACGGCTTTCGGGCGCATTTGCCGAAACCACGAACAACCGCATGGAGTTGTATGCAGTCATAACCGGATTATCCGCGCTTAAAGAACCGTGCGAAGTCGAAGTTTACAGTGATTCTGCCTATACGGTGAACGGTTTTAACAACGGCTGGGTGTATGGCTGGGAAAGTTCCGGGTGGAAAAAATCCGACAATAAACCCGTATTGAACGACGATTTATGGCGGCAGCTTTTGCAGCTTACAAGAATCCACCGCGTAAAATTTATCAAGGTCAAGGGGCATGCCGACAACGAGTATAACAATCTGTGCGATAAGCTTGCCACCGACGCCGTAAAAAATTTTGCGAAAAACGACGGGGATGCGCAGGCGTAATATCAGTTATATAATAAGGTATGAAAGAATATGGATAAAAAGTCCGGGCTGGCTCTTGTAAAGGAGATTACAAATGTCGTCGTAACGGTGCTGCTTGCCGCAATTGCCCTGCTGTTTTGTCTGCTCGGACTTAGGTTCGACAGTTTGCAGTTCATTGCAGACCACAGGGTTTTGCTTGCGTGGCTTGTATGCATAATAATCGTGGGTTCGGTCGTGGCGTACATGGTGCTGTATCTGATGCGTAAGCAGGCGTGGTACAGGTTGATTTTTTGCGCCATAATCTGCGCCGACGTGTTTGCTTTGATATTTTATATCGCAAGTGCGACGGGTTTGCTTGCAAAACTTACAAGCGTAGAGGCTTTGCAGGAGTATATCGACGGTTTCGGAAGCTGGGCCGTTGCCGCATTTATAGTGTTTTCCTTTTTGCAGGTGGTTGTGCTTCCCGTGCCGGGTTCCGCCACGGTTGCTGCGGGCGTTGCTATGTTCGGCTGGTTGGAGAGCGCGATATACAGTTTCATCGGAATTGTAATAGGCTCGATAGTCGCTTTTGCGATAGGCAGAGTTCTCGGATACAAGGCGGTGTGCTGGATAGTAGGCAAAGACGATCTGGATAAATGGCTGAATAAAATTAAGGGCAAGGACTATCTTATCTTGTCGCTCATGTTTTTGCTGCCCATGTTCCCCGACGACGTGCTGTGCTTTGTTGCCGGACTTTCGTCCATGACGTGGCCGTATTTTTTGGTGATGATAGTGATAACGAGGGTGATTTCCTGTTTTACGGTGTCGCTTTCGTTCGACCTCATACCGTTTACCGAATGGTGGGGCATTCTGACGTGGATAATAATATTTGCGCTGGTGGTGCTTGCGTTTTGGCTCGTTATGAAGTATTCCGACGCTATCGACGCATTTTTAAAGAGTAAATTCAAATTTGGCGAGCGCAGTCTTTCGGATGACGACGCGGCCGATGGTGAAGATAAAAATAACAATAATACAAATAACGAAGATTAAATGTCGCCCGCGGTATGTTCTGCGGGCGATACGGATAATTAAAACGGATAGAAGATGAAAGTTGCGGTAATCGGCGGCGGTGCGTCGGGACTTATGGCGGCTTATGCCGCCGCAAGTTGCGGAAATGACGTAACCGTATATGAAAAAAATAATAAATGCGGAAAAAAAATATATATAACCGGCAAGGGTAGGTGTAATTTTACAAATGCCGTATCTCCGCAGGATTTTATGCAAAAAATCGTGCGCGGCGGAAAGTTTCTTACCGGCGCGCTCTACTCGTTTCCGCCCGACGCGGCGATCGATTTTTTTAAAAGGGGAGGAATGCCTGTAAAAGTCGAGCGCGGAAACCGCGCTTTTCCCTCGTCGGATAAGGCCAGCGATGTTACAAAGTGTCTTGAAAAATACTGTAAAAATGCAGGTGTGCGCATCTGTTTGGATGAAGAAGTGTGTGATTACACAATTTTAAACAGTATTGTGTCAGACATAATAACCTCAAAAGGCCGTTATCCTGTCGATAAAATCATAGTTTGCACCGGCGGACTCAGCTATCCCTCGACCGGCTCGACGGGCGACGGATATAAGTTTGCTCTAAAAGCGGGTCACAAAATCGTTGCGCCCGTGCCGTCGTTGTGCGGTTTGAATATTTCGGGGTCGTTTTGCGCCGCAATGCAGGGCTTATCGTTGAAAAACGTTAAATTGACGGCCCGCAGAGGGGGAAAAACGATATTTTCCGAACTCGGCGAAATGCTGTTTACGCACTTTGGCATTTCCGGCCCGCTGGCATTGTCGCTTTCGTCCGTTATTGCGGGTTCGGATTTGAGCGGGTTGGAGCTTTTTCTCGATTTTAAACCCGCCCTTGATGAAAATACGCTCGATGCCCGCATTTTGCGTGATTTTTCCGAAGCCGAAAACAGAGATATGGCTAACTGCCTTAAAGGGCTTTTGCCGGTTTCGGCTGTTGTGCCCGTGTTGAACAGGGCAGGCATCGCACAGGATAAAAAAGTTAATTCTGTTACCAGAGCGGAGCGTCGGGCTTTGTTGACAACTCTGAAAAAATTTGATATGATCGTTACGTCGTTGCGCGGTTTTGAAGAGGCCATTATTACGGCGGGCGGTGTCGATTTGAGGGAAATATCGCCCAAAACGATGGAAAGCAAGCTCGTTTCGGGCCTGTATTTCTGCGGCGAAGTGTTGAATGTTGACGCATTTACTGGCGGATTCAATATGCATATAGCATTTGCCACCGGATTTGCCGCCGGCAGCAGCATCAAACCTTAAAATCGTTGCAACGATTATTATAACCGATGACGGAAATGTTTACCGTTGAAATTCTATTTACGGGTGTGAATTATGATTGCTATCAGAGGAGCGACCACTCTTTTGCGCGACAGTGCCGAGGAGGTCAGGGCAAAAGTTGGTGAATTGCTTGAAAAGGTATTTAAAGACAACGGGCTTGCGAAGGATAGAGCCGTGTGCATAATGCTTTCGTCGACGGCCGATATAAAATCGCTGTATCCCGCCAAGGCTGCAAGGGAGGCAGGCTTTTCAGAATGCGCGCTTTTTTCATCGCTCGAACCGCCCATCGAAGGTTCTCTGCCGCTGTGCGTAAGGGTAATGGTTCTTGCCGGACTTGACGCAAAGCCCGTGCATGTATATCTGCACGGTGCTAAAGTTCTGCGCAAAGATCTCAGCGAGGTTATAAACATCGCTCTCGACGGCCCGGCAGGCAGCGGTAAGAGCACGGTTTCCAAGCTTGTCGCAAATAAGCTTGATATTCTCAGCCTGGATACCGGCGCGATGTATCGCGCCGCCGCGCTCAAATGCATAAGGGCGGGAGTTGATTACTCCGAAAAAAGCCAGGTGGAGGCTGTGATAGAAAATATCGACCTTCGGGTGGAATACCGCGACGGCAAGCAGCTTACTCTGCTTGACGGCGAGGACGTTTCAAACGATATAAGAACGGCACAGGTTTCGATGCTCGCTTCTTACGTCTCCGCCTATCCGTTTGTGCGTTCGAAGATGGTTGAATTGCAGCGCGAGATAGCAAAGAGAGTTTCGTGCATTCTCGACGGAAGGGACATCGGCACGAACGTTTTGCCCGATTGTCCGTTCAAGTTCTTTCTTACGGCTACGCCTGAAATACGCGCGGGCCGCAGGTTCGACGAGGACAGGGCGAAGGGTTCAAAACAAAGCTATGAAGAAGTTTTAAAACAGATAGTCGAGCGCGACAGACAGGATTCGAACAGGGCCGTCGCGCCGCTCAAACGCGCCGACGATGCTGTGGTGATCGACACTTCGCATATGACGGCGGAAGAAGTTGCCGCAACTATATGTAAAGCGATACAGCAAAAGATTTAATATCGTTTAAATGTGTGTTTAGCATGTGCGTTTTTAAGCGCGCAGATTTTTCAGCGGTCGTACACCGCATTTACGAGGAGGCAATATGGCTGTCGAACACGACGAGGCTAAGCGCGCGAAAAAGTTGCGCAGAATATTTGACGGATTAAGATTTGCCGAAAAGATAATTTACAGGCCTTTGTTTCCGTATAAAAAGCACGGAAATTTAAAGAGGTACAACAACGGCTCGCTTATAATAATAGGCAATCATTACAGCATCTGGGACGTAGTTCCCGCCGCAATGACTACCGACAGGGCCGTGCATTACATGGCAAAGAGCGAGTTGTTGAATGTAAAGATATTCGGCTGGAAGTTCGGCGAGGCCGCAATGAGGTGGTTGGAGTGTATCCCCGTAAAGAGGGACGGGACCGACGTGCAGGCGATAAAGACGGCGTTGCGCTACCTTAAAAACGGCGAAGTCGTCAATATTTTTCCCGAAGGTACCCGCAATCATTCCTATGAAGAATTTTTGCCATTTCACGGCGGCGCGGCGGCTCTCGCCATCAAGACGCAGACGCCCGTCATTCCCGTGGTGGAAGTGGAGAGAATACGTTTTTTGCACAAGGTGGACGTAATTTACGGCGATCCGATATATCTGAACAAGTATTACGGCAAGCGGCTTACGGCCGAGGAGCTTGACAGGATCGACGCATGGCTGCGCGAAGTTATGATGAACATGCGGCAGGCATTTATCGATAAGTACAATCCCGTTTTAAAACCGTTAAAGCCCAAAAAGGAAAAGAATAAATAATGCAGGTAATAATTGCAAAACACAGCGGATTTTGCCGCGGCGTTCAAAACGCCGTGGATACCGCTATGAGCGTTCCGCCCGAAAACACATACGTTCTCGGTGAAATAATCCACAACTCTTACGTCGTCGACAAAATAAAGTCGCGCGGGATAATCACCGTCGAATCGCTTGAAGAAGTTCCGGACGGAGCAACCGTTATCTTTCGTTCGCACGGGGTTCCCGCGCACTATTACGACGAGTGCCGTAGCCGCGGCATAGAGGTCATCGACTGCACGTGCGGTTTTGTGCGCAATACCCAGCGCATCGTAAAGGAACAATCGGAACACGGAAAATTTATAGTCATAGTGGGCGAGGCTACGCATCCCGAAGTTGTGGGGTTGCGGGGCTGGTGTTCGGGCAGCGCGCTTGTGGTAAAGGATCCTTCGTTTGATTTTACGATTTTAAAGGACAAAGATGTGTGCGTAGTTGCTCAAACTACCTTTTCCGTAGAAAAATTTGAAAAAATAATCAAAAATATTAAAAATCTGTGTGAAAAAACAGTTGCTGTTTTCAAAACAATTTGTTATACTACTTATGATCGGCAATTTGAAGCAGAGCAGCTTGCGCGCGGGTGCGAGGCAATGCTCGTAATAGGCGGGCTGAACAGCAGCAACACGAACAAGCTTTTTGACGTGTGCGCCGCAAATTGCAAAAATGTGTTTCGGCTTTCGGGTCCCGACGACCTGGATTTCGATAAAATTAAAAATTTTAAAAGTGTAGGTATTGTTTCAGGGGCGTCAACCCCGATGGCGCAAAACCGGGAGGTTCTCTTAAAGATGGAAGAAAAAAGCACAGAAGTAAACGCAGCCAATTCCATGGAGGAAGTGGTTGCAAAGATCGACAACGAATCGAAGTTCAAAAAGGGTCAGATAGTAACCGCGACGATTTCGGATGCTACCGACGAAGGCCTGCAGATCCTTTTGCCCTTCTCGAAGAAAGAGATACTTTTAAATAAGGACGAGCTCGACTGCGAAGAATACAATGCTGCC
The DNA here is from genome assembly GCA_944367955.1 of uncultured Clostridia bacterium. Taxonomy (GTDB): domain Bacteria; phylum Bacillota; class Clostridia; order Christensenellales; family Borkfalkiaceae; genus Coproplasma. Next base: position 2,549 of record CALVWU010000004.1, on the reverse strand, counting down.
GAGTATGCGGGCAAGATAGGCGAACCCATCGATTTGCTTGTTGTTGAGCTTAAACCCTCTTTAAAGCTCTCGCAGAAGATGATAAAGCTGCTCGCCGAAGAAGAAGCCAAGCTTGCCGACATAGAGGCAGGCAAAGAATTCCAGGTGGAATGCACGGGCTACAATAAGGGCGGCCTTACATCTGCGCTCGGTACTTATTCGGTATTCGTTCCCGCAAAGGAGATCCGTCCCAGCTTTGTAAAGGATCTCACCAAATATGTGGGCAAAACCCTTCGTCTGCGCGCTCTCGAAGTTAAAAAGGACGGCAGAAGAAAGGAAATAATCGCTTCCCAGCGCGTTATCCTTCAGGAGGAGAGAGAAGCTAAAGAAGCGGCAAAAGCAGCAAAAGAAGCAGAGTTCTTTGCAAATATCGCCGAAGGCGACGTCGTTGAAGGCAAAGTTGAAAGAGTTACCTCGTTCGGCGCGTTCGTATCCGTAAACGGTTTCGATTGCCTTGCTCATATCTCCGACCTCTCGTGGACGGGCGCAAAGGCTGTTACCGATGTTCTCGAAATAGGCAAAACGTATCAGTTTAAGGTACTTAAAGTCGATCAGGAGCACAAAAAGGTTTCCATCGGTTACAAGCAGCTTCAGCCTCAGCCTTGGGATCTCGTTGCCGAAAAGTATTCGGTGGGCGAAGTTATCCACGGCAAAGTTGTCCGCCTTGTTCCCTTCGGTGCGTTTGTTGAAGTTGAAAAGGGCGTCGACGGCCTTGTTCATGTTTCGCAGATAAGCTATGAGAGGATCGAAACACCCGCTTCCGTTCTCAATGTCGGCGACGAAGTAGACGCAAAGATAATTTCCCTCGACATTGAAGCGAAGAAGATGAACCTTTCTATTAAAGCCGTTCTTCCCGAACCCGAAAGAAAGCCCAGAGCCGAAAGGAACGGCGATGAATCCGCTCCCAGAAAGAGCCGCGCTCCCAGAAAGTCCGATGACGAATATTCCGACTGGAACGAGGGCTCCATATCCATCGGCACTTCGCTTGGCGACATCCTTGCCAACGCTCAAAAGAACAACAAGTAATAATGTAATTATTGTTAAAAGTTCTCCGCAAAATGCGGAGAACTTTTTGCATATTTGGGTTTATACGGCGTTTAATCGCGCCGCCCGTCGGTTATATATAATTATGTTAAAACACACGGAGGCTTAATATCATGAAAGAAGGCAATATCAAGATTTCAAGCGAAAACATGATGCCGATCATAAAAAAGTGGCTGTACTCGGATAAAGACATTTTTTTAAGAGAGATCGTCGCAAACGGTATAGACGCCATAACCAAGTTGAAAAAACTCATATCCATGGGCAGTGCCGCCGAACAGGACGGAGAGGAATACTGCATTAAAATATATGTGGATAAGGATGCGAAAACGCTCTCCGTTGAAGATAACGGCATAGGCATGACCGAAGAAGAGGTGGAAAAATATATAACCCAGATAGCCTTTTCGGGCGCATCCGACTTCCTTGCAAAATACGAAAAGGCGGGCGGCGACGGCATTATAGGACATTTCGGTTTGGGATTTTATTCCGCGTACATGGTTTCGGACAGCGTGGATATATTCACAAAGTCTTACGACGGCAGCCCCGCAGTGCACTGGCAGTCCGACGGCAACAAAAAATATACCGTTGAAGAGTGTGACAAGGCGGAGCGCGGCACAAAGATTGTAATGCACATTTCCGACTCCGAAAAGGAATTCTTGGAGGAGGGCAAAATAAGGGAGCTCGTTAAAAAGTATTGCTCGTTCATGCCCTACAATATCTATGTCGATTATAAGGGCGACGGCAAGGATAAGCCTTTGAATACTACGCTTCCGCTATATGCAAAGCCCGTTAAGGAGTGCACCGAAGAGGAATATAAAGAGTTCTATACGGATACATTCATGGATTTCAATCAGCCCATATTCTGGGTGCACCTCGATATGGACTATCCGTTTAAGTTGAAGGGCATTTTATACTTCCCCAAGGTGAAGAATAAGGTGGAGCTTGAGCGCGGCAAGGTAAAGCTGTACTGCAATCAGGTATTCATAGCCGACAATATAAAGGAAGTTATTCCCGAATTCCTTATGCTTTTAAACGGCGTTATCGACTGCCCCGACATCCCCTTAAACGTGTCGCGTTCCTTTCTGCAAAACGACAGACAGGTGCAGCGCATATCCAAGTACATCACGAGAAAGGTGGCCGACAAACTTGTTTCGCTCTTTAAAACGGACAGAAAGAAGTTTGAGGAATGTTGGACTGATTTGGCAAACTTTGTCAAGTTCGGCTGCATAAAGGACGAGGATTTTTATCAGCGCGTAAAAGACATAATCATTTATAAGGATCTTGAAGGCAACTACAAGAACATCAACGAGTTCCTCGGTTTGCCTGCGGAGGGCGAAAATGCCGAAGAGAGCAGCGAGACCGGCGGGGATTCTTCAACGGAGGGAAAAGAGAATAAAAAAGAGCAGAAGAAAGAGCCTTCTACGATTTACTATGTATCCGACGAGCGTCAGCAGGCACAGTACATCAAG
>CALVWU010000003.1 GCA_944367955.1 uncultured Clostridia bacterium | reverse complement strand
AAGCCCTTCCGCCTGTTCTTTACCATTCTGCTTTCCGTTATCTCGTTTACTCTGTTCGGGCTGTTTTCGACGATGACTTTTTACGACCCCGCGCAGACGGCGGCGCAGAACTATATGGAAACGGGACTTTCGCAGGCGCGGGTGCGCAAGATGTATACATACGACAACGTATATTACAGCTATGACGGCGCAGAAACGCAACGCTATGAGGGCAGACGCTACACCGCGTTCACGCCCGCGGAACTTGACGGGATGCGCGAACTTTACGGCGACGAAACGCTTGGTTTTATAAACTTTGCCGATGAGGACAGCGGCGGAGCGACAGCACTTTATATATACAACGCGGGCGAACCGAACAGCACATACTACTCTACCCGTCTGAGTGCTTTCGCCACATTCGTGCCCGAAGCATGGCAAAACAAAATGCTTACCGATACCGACCTTTCGACCCTCGGCGACGACGAAATAGTTATCTCTTCGTATACGTTCGACAGTTTGCGCAATGCGGGCCTTTACGAAGCGGACGGCAAAGAGATGATTGCGTTGCGAAACTACGACGACATATTGGGCGTACAGCTTGAAATTTACACATCGGGTTCGGGCAACAAAAAACTGCTTACCGTTGCGGGCGTATATAAAAACGACCTGCCCGAAAGGTTTGACGAATTTAAAGGCGACGGCGGAGCGGGTGCGGATTCGGACGAACTGCTGCGCGAAATGCGCAACGAAATAAGTTACGGCGCGTACGACGCCGCACTCGTTTCCGACGGGTTCTATGCGGCAAACGCCCCCGACTATGTTGAAGGGACAACGCTGTACGGCTTTACCGAACTCTACGAATACTGCAACGCGCTGTGCGAAGCGGAGCTGTCGGACGGCAGCCATCCGAATTATTTGTTCGGACACATAAACAGCCTTTCGGCGGATGACGAAAAACAGACTCCGCCCATTGTATATTTTGACGGACGGAGCGGCAATTCGCTTGAAGACGACGAAATTGTTATAAACATAGCCAACCTCTCCGCAGACATTTTAAACATTTTGCAACAGTATATCGATGAACTGTACGCGCAGGCTTCCGAAATTATCGATGAGAATCCCGACGAGGCCGAAAGGCTTTACGCCATTGCAAACGAAGCTTACACGCAGATGCAAAACGCCGTACAGATACTCGCCGAAGGCATGTACAAGATGAACGAATACGACGATGAAGGCAATATAGTATCGGGCGAATATGTTGACGCGACCGAAGAACAGTTTGAAGCCGCCGCGCAGACCGTTCTGGATTTTGTAAACGACCGCTTTAATGAAACCGGCAAGAGCTGTTTTAAGCATACAATATCATACAACAACGTGCAGTACGGCACGTTTGAAGTGGCGGGATTTTATTACGGCAAGACGGCGTTGAATTTGCGCGGCGTATACTTTTCGCCGAGCGGATATGAAGGCATTGTCGATAACCACATAAATTTAGTTTTAGGATTCAAAGAAGAAACAAACTATGTGCGCCCAGCCGACGCGATATACGACTATATATACATCGCTCTGCCGAACTATTACGGCGCGCTTTACGACCTTTCGCGCGGAGAGAACGGCATGGCCGCGGACAGTTCGTACATTGTGCTTGACACCGCGCTTGCCGGTACGCTGGATAACGTAAACTATTACATAGAGATGCTCGGCGAGATATTCCTTTGGATAGGCGTTGTGATGGCTGTGTTCGCAATGCTGCTGCTGTTCAACTTTATATCCGTTTCGATAACCTATAAAAAGAAGGAGATAGGCATTTTAAGGGCCGTGGGCGCGCGCAGCGCGGACGTGTTCAAGATATTCTATTCGGAGTCGGTGATAATAACCGTTATCTGTTATATATTGGCCATGATAGCAAGTTTTGCGATATGTATTGTGCTGAACACCCGGCTTATCCCCGACCTCGGCGTTACCATATTCGTGTTCGGCCCGCTTTCGTGGCTGGTTATGGCTGGGATCGCCGTTGCCACCTCTCTTATCGCCACATTCCTGCCGGTATATACCATAGCCAAACGCAAGCCCGTTGAAAGCATACGCGCTCTGTAATGCAATCGTGCCCGCGTTCTATACGCAACCCCCGTTGTCACTCTGCAAGATCCTTCGGTCGCTACACTCAGGATGACAATCCGTGCGGCTTGCTTAAAGCGGAGTTTGCGGCTGTAAGATTTATTCAATTGAATATAAAATTAGCGGCGCGCAAATGTTTTGCGCGCCGCGTTGCGGTGACTTGCCGGGGGTTTATTGCTTGTCGCCGCATTTTTTTATCTTTCTTACGCTTATTTTAACGCCCTTTTTGTCCTGACCGTCCTCCCGCGACAATTCTTCGGGCAGAGGACGGGGCTCGCGCTCGCGCACGACGGGCGCGGGAGTTTCGCCGGGAGTGGGTATATGCTGGGTGGTTTTTGCAAGAATATGGTCAAGCTCCACCTGCCTGCGCACGTTTTCTTCCTCCTGCTTTTCCTCCTCGGTGCTTTCGTGATAGGGTATTTCGAACACGATGGCCTCGTAGGGGCGAAGATCGAACGTAAGCTTATAGGGACGGCCGTTGCACAGCTCCTCATTGGCCTCGACAGTGAACAGATCGCCTTCGGGGTATGTGGAAAAGCACCGCTTATATGTGCCGCTTACGGGCGCGCCCACGCCGTAGTCGCCGTAATCGACGGGCGTCATGTTTATAACAAAGATAAGGCCGTCGTTATAATTCCATGGATTGCGGCGTATGAATGCGAAGATAGAGCGGTCGACGTCGCCGCTTTCGATCCATTCAAAGGATTTATAGCTGGTGTCGTCGTGCAGAACGGGGCGTTCGCGGTAGAGATGCAGCAGAGTGCGGTAGCAGTCCATGACGTCCCTGTGACCGGGGTCGTCGCAGAGATACCAGTCGAGCGATGTGCGGAAATTCCACTCGTTTTCCTGCGCGAAATCCTGACCCATGAACAGCAACTTTTTGCCGGGATGCCCCATCATCATGGTATAGTAGCACTTTAACGAGCCGAATTTATCCTGATTGCTGCCGGGCATCTTGCGCCACATGCTGCCCTTGCCGTAAACCACCTCGTCATGGGAGAGCACAAGAATATACCGCTCTAAAAAGATATATTCAAAGGTATGCGTCATCAGCCAGTGATGGTACTTGCGGTATACGGGGTCTTTTTTTACGTAGCGGAGAGTATCGTTCATCCAGCCCATATTCCACTTTAAACCGAACCCCAGCCCGCCCTTGGCGACGGGCGCGGTGACGCCTTCGATAATCGAGCTGTCCTCGGCGATGATGAAAGCGTCGGTGCGGCTTCTGAGCACGGAGTTGAGGTGTTTGAAAAACTCGATGCTTTCATAGTTTAAATTGCCGCCGTCCCTGTTGGGCCGCCACTCGGTGCGGCCGAAGGAATTGTAAAGCATTGCAGCCACGGCGTCGGCGCGGAGAGCGTCGATGTGGTACTTATTCACCCAGAAGAAGGCCGAAGCGATGAGGAAATTGCTGACTTCGGGTTTGCCCAAATCGAAAGCCTTTGTGCCCCATTCGGCATATTCCGCGCGCAGAGGATCGGCGTACTCGTATAGGGGAGTGCCGTCGAAATTGGCCAGACCGAAATCGTCCTTGGGGAAGTGCGCGGGCACCCAGTCCAAAATTACGCCGAAACCGTGCCTGTGCATGTAATCGACGAAGTACATGAAGTCCTGAGGGCTGCCGTAGCGGGCCGTGGGGCAGAAGTAGCCCGTCACCTGATACCCCCACGAGGGATCGAAGGGATATTCGCAGATACCCATAACCTCAACATGGGTATAGCCCATATATTCCATATATTCGGCAAGTTCGTGGGCGAGGCGGCGATAGTCGAGATATTTGTCCTCGTCCCACTTTTCGTAGTCCTTTTTCCACGAACCCAGATGCACTTCGTACACGGCCATGGGTTTTTCGAGGTAGTTTTCGCCCTTCTTGGCGGCCATGTATTCACCGTCGCCCCACTCGTAACTGTCGAGATTGGTGACCACCGAGGCGTTGGCGGGACGCTTTTCGCTGCCGAATTCGTAGGGGTCTATTTTATAAACTTCGCTGCCGTCGGCGCGGACTATCAAAAATTTATACTTTACGCCCTCGCACATGCCGGGAACGAACAATTCCCATATGCAGTCGTCAACCTTTTCCATAACGTCGCGCCAGGGCGTCCAGCCGTTGCCGTCCGATACGACGCACACGGCGCGCGCCGAGGGCGCCCACAGCACAAAGTGGACGCCGCGCACGCCGTCGATTTCGCGTATGTGCGCGCCCATCTTGTTATAGAGTTCGTAATGCGTGCCGTGATGGAACAGATACCTGTCCAGCTCGCCAAAAAATTTGTTTTGCATATTTTCCCCCTTGCTCCGCCTCAGGGCGGAAATTATTTTTAATTGAACGGCACATATGTGCCGCAGAAGTTGATTTTTGCCGCAGATAACGGCCGCATTTTAAAAGGGCCTGCGCCGTCGTTGTTTCGCGCTTTTGCGCGGGCGCGTTATCTGTTTTTTAATGATTTTCCGTACACGCAGCCCGAATGCGGGGGCAGCGTAACGGTCATTCTGCCAAACCTTACTTCAAGCATATGTTCGGGCGAACTGCCTTCGAACCCCACGCAGAAGTACAGGCCGAGCCTGTCGCTCCAACCCACGCCCAGCTCCCACACGGGAACGGAGAGGGTTATCTCTTTATCGTTGTTGTTAACGACCACGGCGGCCATGTCGAAGGAATCGAACCTGCCGTAGGCTATATAGCCGTTGCCGGCGTCGAGGGCCTTTGTTGAACCAAGCCGCATACAGCTTAACTTTTTGCGCAGCGCGATAGCATCTTTGTGCGCCTTTAAAAGGGATATATTTTCGTTCCCCCACGGATATGTGCGGCGGCAGTCGGGGTCGGTCCAGCCGACCTGCCCGGCCTCGTCGCCGTAATATACGGTGGGGCTGCCCGGCCACGTCATCTGAATGAGCACACCCAGCTTCATCACGCGCACGTCCACCCCCTCTTCGGCGGCCGCCCCGCCCTTTTCCTTTAATGTGCCGGGAGTGCGGTTTGTGCGCGTTAAAAAGCGGGAATGATCGTGGTTTGAAAGCTGATTTACGGCACTGTCGAGCGAGGGCCGCGGCAGGCGTGCCATGCTCTTGTTCATATCGTAAAAGAACGCCGCGCCGTTGTTATATTTTGCTGGATCGAAGTAGTTGGAATGCTTTTCCATGCCCGTCAAAAACCACGTTACCGGCTCCATAAAGGCGTCGTAATTCATTACCGAATCCCACTCCCTGCCGTTGAGCCAGGGCGAGGGATCGCCGTAATGCTCGGCAAAGATAAAGGCGTTCGGATTTGATTTTTTCACTCTTTCGGCAAAGGTTTGCCAGAATTTGTGGTTGAATTCGGGGCTGTGGCCGAGATCCGCCGCCACATCGAGACGCCATCCGTCCACGTTATAGGGAGCGGAGACCCATTTTTCGCCCACTTTCCAAATACTTTCGCACAGTTCATCGCTCTTTTCATAGTTGAGCTTGGGCAGGGTGTTAAACCCCCACCACCCCTCGTATTCGGGGGGCGGATATGCCTTTGTGAAGTTGAAATATTTGCGGTACGGACTGCGCATCGACTGATACGCACCCTTTGAATAGCCGGGTTTGTTGAGGTATATCCCCTCTCTGTCCATCCATTTATTGAACGAACCGCAGTGGTTGAACACGCCGTCGAGCACGACTGCCATGCCGCGGGAATGCAGTTTTTGCACGAGGGAGGCAAAGTATTCGTTGCTTGCGGCCAGATTGCGGCGGGAGGTTACGCGCGTTATATAGCGCGCGGCAAAACCATTGTGCTTTTCCCAGTGCTGCATGGCGTGTTCGCAGTCGTCCTCTATCACGGCGATGTGCGGATCGATATTGTCGTAATCCTGCGTGTCGTATTTGTGGTTTGAGGGCGACACAAAGACGGGATTGAAATATATGCCGTCGATGCCCAGCCATTCGAAGTAATCGAGCTTGCTTTCGACGCCTTGAAGGTCGCCGCCGTAGAAATTGCCGACGTCGAGCTCGGTCGGGACGGCGTTCCAGTCGCGCACCTTTTTTACATGCCCGCCCGTATAGTAATATTCGTTATCGGTGACGTCGTTGCGGGGGTCGCCGTTGCAAAACCTGTCGGTATATATTTGATAGAACACGTTGCCCTTGGCCCATTCGGGCACGTCGAAACCGGGAACGAACGAAAAGTTGTACTCTTCCTGATTGTTTGTTACGGGGCCTATGCGGTTGTAATACACCAGGTCGTCTTCGTCGGAGATCTGAAAATAGTAGCTTACTTCCTCTTCGTCGGGACAGACAAATTCGTGCCTGTAAAAATCGAAAGTTTCACTTCCGGTGCGGCTCTCCTTTATCATCTCGCACCTGCGCCCGCCAAAACAGATATAGGCCTTTATAACGTCGTTTTTAAGCGTTCTGAGGCGCACCACCACCATATCGCCCGCCTTGGGCGCATACGGGGATTTATAATCTATTGTTTCGTCACTGAAAAGAGCACTGCGATTGATCATAATAAGTGTTTAAACGTGAATTTTAATTGACGCAAATATATTAACGCAAGTTTCGGCTGGCGACGCCTGCAACTTGCCGTGCGGCGTGTCGCCGCTGCCGGATTCCGCGAACGGGCTTATTACATTGCACAACATTATTCCGCGGCCGGCTCTCTTGCCGCGATATGTTTTAGCCCTCGATTTACTAAATCGCGGCAATTCACTCCGGCGAGCCTGCTTCGCAGCAAATGTTGTCGCGCTTAACGGCGGAATGAATCCGCCTTGCGCACATCATTATTTTTATTAACGCAAGTTTCGGCTGGCGACGCCTGCAACTTGCCGTTAGTTAAGGGCTCTGCCCTCGCGGGCGCAATCTTAGCGGGCCCTGCATAATATAATTGCGCCCGCTTCACCCGCCGAGGCGCAGGTATGCGCAAATTGGGTTGTGCTGCGCGAAAGCGCGGTTTCGCTTGCACCGTTATTTATTTTAGAATTAACGCAAATCTCGGCATGGTTGCCCCGCTGCCGTGTTCCGCGAGAGCGGTGTCCGCTCCGCCGTGTTCCGGCAACGTTCCGTTGCATTATGTTTCGCGAACGAGCGTTGCTACATTATCCTGTCCGTTGCGCGGCCAGCGGGAGTGTCCCGCAGCAAGGTTCCGCGAACAGGTGTTATTCATTGCTCTGCTCATTCCGCGGACAGCGGGGGCTGCAAACAATATATCCATGCCGCGCAGCGGGCGCAGGCTTTGCCGAGCAACCTTTTATTATTTGAAGCAAATCGCCCGCGCATAGCACCCGACATTTAGGCGGGTTATGCGCAGCGGCGCATTTGCTTTTGCGGAGCACATGAATTATTCCTTAGCCTCGCGCAAAACCGTGGCTTTTGCGCGAATGAGCGGCGGCAACGGAGCGCGGTTGCAGGCCGCGTTTACGCGGCTTGCTTAAAGCGAAGTTTGCCGACGCGATGTCATTCTGAGCCGCCGCAAATGCGGCGTGTCGAAGAATCTACTGTGATTGCCGCGAAGTAGTTACAATGCAATAATGCCCGCATACTTATACACAAAGCCCTATTATATCCCTGCAAGATCCTTCGGTTTCGTGCCTCGCTATTCGCTCGGCACTTCGCTCAGGATGACAGGACGGGCGACGTGCCGGGGTGTCCCCGCTGCCGTGTTCCGCGAACGAGCGTTGCTACATTATCCTGTCCGTTGCGCGGACAGCGAGGGGCCATGCCGCCTTACCCGCGCTTCGCCCAGGATGACAAGCTGTACGGCTTGCTCAAAGCGGAGTTTGCCGGCGCGGGCGGCAATTCACATTTTGGAATAAGCCGAAATTTTATATTGTTCGTACAGCATAATTGTAACATATAAGCGGGTCAAAGTCAATACGCAGATTTTACAAATACACTTTTAGGGAATAATTTGCCGATAATTTTGCATAAAAAGCGGGCGGCGCATTCCGCGCCGCCCGCTACAGTTGTTTAATATGCTTAATATAATTATTTGCCGTTTACGAGTGCGACCGCCTCTTTTACCGACTGCTCGATTTCGGCGGGGGTGCCCTTCATCATCCAGCTGCCGCCGCAGGCGATGATTTTATCATAGGCGAGGTATTCGCAGATGTTGTCGGCGTTTATGCCGCCCGTGGGCATGATATGCAGATAGGGGAACGCCGCACAGATCGCCTTTATGGTTTTAAGCCCGCCGTAGTTGGACGCGGGGAAGAACTTTAACGTGGTGAGCCCCTTGGCTATTGCAGCCATTGCCTCGGTAGGGGTGACTATGCCGGGCAGATAGAGCATGTTGTGTTCGGCGCAGCAGTCGGCAACTTCGGGAGAGAAGCCGGGCGAAACTATGAACTGCGCACCGGCCACTATTGCCTGTTCGCACTGGTTGCGGTTGATGACTGTGCCCGCACCTATGAATGCCGTGGGAAAGTTTTTAACGGCAAGCTTGATTGCTTCGGCAGCGCATTCGGTGCGGAAAGTGATTTCGGCACAGGGCAGGCCGCCGTTTACCAAAGCTTCCATTTTGGGAAGAACTTCGTCTATGTTGTTGAATACCACAACGGGAACTATTTTAGTCTTTTTTATCAGCGCAAGCTTTTCTTCGTTGGTCATGTTATTTCAGCCTCCTGAAAACATTTTTAATTTGTATACAGTATATCACACGGCACCGCTAAAAGCAATATTTTTACGAAAATTTTGAATTGCAATTATTACGGAATTTATTGCAAAAATTTTTATCGGCGCGCGCTTTGACGCTGAATGCGCAAACGCCGACCGCGCCACCGCCGTCGCAGCATAAATGCAGCCCGCCCAAATACCCGCAGAAGCTTGTAAGGAATTCCTTATATGTAAGATAATTGATATGTTTTAAACAAAAAGCACACAAAATACGGCGATTTTACGTCCTTTTAAGCAAAAACGCAGGCCGCCGCGCTTGGTAAAGCGCGGCGGCCAAAAAGCATAATACGCATTAAAATTTTACTTTTGCGAAACAAAGTCAAGCACCGACAAAAACATTTTATCGGCCGTTACCTGCGACGAAAAGCGCACGGGTTTATCGCGCAGACCCGCAAGACTTTTGGGCACCTTCATGGCGGTGGCGGCATGCAGCCGCTTGATGCCTTTGAAAGAATCGCGCACGTCGTTGCCCGTTACGGCATAGAGCACGTCCTGCGGAAATTTGTAGGGATTGGCCGTGGATACGACTATCATGTTTGTGGTATCCTTTTTATTCTTTTCAAACCAGTCGATGGCAACTTTCATGGCGCAGCCGGTATGCGTATCCATTGTATAGCCCGTATCGCAGAACACGTCGTAAACCGTTTCAACCACCTCGTCTTCATCGGCGAAGCCGCCGTCGAAGATCTTGCCTATCTCTTTAAGTTCTTCGGGCGAGATCTTGTAATCCCTGTTTTCTTTAAGCGACTTCATGCGCTCGGCGGTTACGGCCGCATCCCTGCCCGAAAATTCGAATATGAGGCGTTCGAGGTTGGACGAGATGAGAATATCCATCGAAGGCGACGTGGTTTTGTAAAATTCGCGGCGGGCGTCGTATTCGCCCGACTTAAAGAAGTCGGTAAGCACATTGTTCATGTTTGAAGCGCAGTGCAGTCTGCGCACGGGCAGTCCCATGCGCTTTGCGTAGTACGCGGCGAGAATGTTGCCGAAATTGCCCGTGGGAACCGAAAAGTCTATCTCTTCGCCCATCTGTATCTGCCCCGACGACACGAGGTCGAGATAGGCCGAAAAATAATAAACTATCTGCGGAGCCAGCCTGCCGAAATTGATGGAATTGGCCGAGGACAGCACATAGCCCTTTTGCTTCAATTCCTGCGCGCAGGCGGGGGAATTGAAGATGTTTTTAACGCCCGTCTGACAGTCGTCGAAGTTGCCCTTTACGGCCACGACGTTCAGATTGTCGCCGTCCTGCGTGCACATTTGTAGTTTTTGCATCTTAGACACGCCGTCGTTGGGATAGAACACCATTATTTTAACGCCCTCGGCGTCCTTAAAGCCTTCAAGCGCGGCCTTGCCGGTATCGCCCGAAGTGGCCGTGAGAATGAGGATCTTTTCCTTTATTCCGCATATTTCGCAGCCCTTTTTTAAAAGATAGGGCAAAAGCGTAAGGGCCATGTCTTTAAAGGCGCATGTGGGGCCGTGGAACAGCTCTAAAATATATATTCCGTCGTCTATCTTTACAAGGGGGGCGGGATCGGGATCTTCAAAACGGGAATAGGCCGCTTCGCACGCGGCGAGCAGCTCTTTTTCGTCGTATTCGTCGAGGTATTTTATCAAAATTTTTGCGGCGCGTTCGGCATAGCTCATCGAGAGCATGTCCTCCAACTCCTGCGGCGAAACCGGGGGAAATGTTTGGGGAACGAACAGCCCGCCGTTTTGGGCAAGGCCCTGCACTATCGCCCTTGCGCCGCTTACTTTTTCGCCGCCGCGCGTAGAAATGAATTGCATCTTACTTTACCTTAAATCCTTTAATCCTTTATCTTGTCCGCGCCAGCGCGGTTGTTTGTAAAAATATGCGGCCGCACGGCGCGCCGATTTTTGCGCGAAAGCGGCGAACGACAGAATAAATGCGGCGAAAAGATACTCTTTGCGCCGCACTCGTATGCATGGTATTGCCTTAAAGCGGAATCGCTCCGACCCGCGGGCTCAGCAATATTTTGCGATAAAATCGGGAAGTTCGGCCATGTCGCAACTGCAAGTTACCGTGATGACCAAACCGCTGTCGTTGGAAATTTTATCGAGCATATAGAAAGTGGCGGCCAGCTCGCCGAGAGCCTTGCCCGCAATGCGCGCAATGCCGTCTATGTAGATGTATTCGGTATCGTGATTGCCTGCAACTATGCCCTTTACAAAACCGCAGAAAGCGTCTTCGCCCGCAACGTGGTAATCGTTTACGTCGATAAACCTTACGTCGCGCACTATATCGTACATATAGCGTTTCGTATCGGTGATGAACACGCTCAATCCCTTGGCCGAAGCAACGTTTGAGTTTGCCGCCTGGATGATCTGCTTGGTCTTGCCGGAGCCCTTGCTGCCGCAAATAATTTTAATCATGGTGATTTATTCCTCCTTGTGCATAGTTTTAAACTATGTTTACTTTATTTTATCAGCAATCGAGGATAAATTCAATACCTTTTTTAAAATTTATACCGATTTTTCAAAAAATTATTACAATGCCGTCATAAAAACGTCTTATACGACAATTTTTTACGCAAAGCGACGGGGCATCCGCGCCGCACGGGAGCGGGCGCGGGCATTAAACGCCGCAATAATTTAAGAAAGCGACAGACAGAAATCTTTTATGCGCTTTAAACCTTCTTCGATTTCGGGCATAGACAGCGCGTAGGAGAGCCTGATGCATTCGTCGTCGCCGAAGCATATGCCGGGGGTTGCCGCAACTTTTTGATTGGCGAGAAGTTCCATTGCGAAGTCCATGGAGCCCTGTATCTTTTTGCCGTTTATGCTCTTGCCGAAGAACTTATCACATATCAGCATTACATAGAACGCGCCTTCGGGCTTTACATAGTCGAGGCCCATGCTCTTGTAGCCGTCGAGTATGCGCATCATGTTTATGCGGCGTTCGGCAAAGGCCTTTGCCATATCCGAAACGGACTGTTGGTCGCCCGTGAGCGCGGCGAGCGCGGCGTACTGCGTTATTGTGTTGACGTTTGAAGTTGCGTGGCTCTGAAAAGAGCCTATCGACTTGGCGACATGCTCGGCGGCGGCGAGATAGCCCAGTCGCCAACCGGTCATCGCATACGACTTTGACACGCCGTTTACGATTATGGTAAGTTCCTTCATCTTGGGCGAAACCTGTGCGATCGAATAGTGTTTAAGCCCGTCGTAGACGAGTTTTTCGTACATCTCGTCGGAGAGCACGCACAGTTCGTGCTTTTCGCACACGGCGGCGAGGGCCTTTATCTCCTCTTCGGAATACACGGTGCCCGTGGGGTTGCAGGGGCTGTTGAAGATGAGCATGGCCGTTTTGGGAGTGATGGCGGCTTCGAGCTGTTCGGGCGTGAGTTTGAATCCGTTTGCGCGCGAAGTTTGAACATATACGGGCACGCCGCCGAAGAAGCGCACTACTTCGGGATAGGTGAGCCAGTAGGGAGAGGGAATGATCACCTCGTCGCCCTCTTCCACCACGGCGGCGACGGCGTTTAAGATGGCATGCTTGCCGCCGTTTGAAATGACTATTTGCGAAGGATTGTAGTCGAGTCCGTTATCGGCCGCGAACTTTTCGCACACGGCCTTTTTGAGGGCGGGCAGACCTGCCGCGGCAACATACTTGGTGTAGCCCTTGTCCATTGCGTCCTTGGCGGCATCGATGATGTTGGCGGGAGTGATGAAGTCGGGTTCGCCCACGCCGAAGTTGATAACGTTTTCGCCGGCGGCCTTCATCTCGGCGGACTTCGCCGACATTGCAAGCGTCATTGAAGGCGCGATGCCGCTTACTCTTTTTGTAAGTTTAATCATGTTGATCTCCGTTAAACGCCCCGACGGGCGCCCCAAAAAATTTATTTTGCTTACATTATACAACGCCGCCGCGGATTTTGCAAACGTTTGAAAACCAAATAATTTGTCGGCCGCCGCCTGCGCGGACATAGCATTATTATGTTATATACTCGCAGCCCGGCATGACCACAAAGCGGCGAAATGTCTTTGAAAAGCGAGGTTGCCCGCGGCATATGCCGCGGGCAACCTGTTTAAAAGGGGCAAATGTGTGTGCAATGTATTTTATCGCGCCGAAGCAAAAACGCGGTTTACATGCTCTGTTTAAAGATGTTTATAACCTCTTCGCGGGTGAGCTTTTTATAGCCGCCCTCGTTTATGGCGGTGGAATCCGCCAACCCTTCGAACATATCGTCTTTTACGCCGAGTTCCGAAAGGTGCAGCACCAAACCTAACTTTTTCATCCAGTCGAGCATTGCCGCCAGACCTTCTTCGGCAACGGCGAGCGGCGTTTTACCCGCGGGATCGACGCCCCAAACGTTTTCCGCTAAGCGGGCGAACCTGTGCGTGCCGTAGGGCAAAATGGTGCGGTAATATGCCATGCTGACCGCCGCAAGAGTCATGCCGTGGGTGGCGTCGGTGTGCGCGCCGACGGCCTGGCCGAGCATGTGCACTTCCCAGTCGGTGGCCTTGCCCTGTGCGATAAGGGTGTTCAACGCCCACGTTGCCGTCCACATTATGTTGGAACGCGCCTCGTAGTCGAGGGGATCTTTTACGGCGACGAGCGAGGAATGCACGAGAGAGCGCATAAGGCCTTCGGCAATGTAGTCGCCGGTGTTGTCGTCATCGCCCGAAAGGTATTGTTCGAGTATGTGACACATTATGTCGTATATGCCCGCCACCATCTGATATTTGGGCAGCGTGAAAGTGTAAACGGGGTCGAGAACGGAGAATTTGGGAAAGATCTCCGGCCCGAAGACGTGACCGATTTTAAGCTTTTGCGCAGGGTTGGTTATTACCGAACCGCCGTTCATTTCGGAGCCGGTGCCCACCATGGTGAGCACACAGCCGACGGGAATTGTCTTGCACGAAGGCTCTTCGAAGCGGATGAAATACTTTTCCCAGGGGTCTTCGTTGCAGTATGCCGAAACGGAAACGGCCTTGGAATAATCGCACACCGAGCCGCCGCCGACGGCCAGAAGCAGGTCGGCCTTGCTTTCGCGGGCGATGCGCGCGCCCTCGTTGAGTTTTTCGGTTGTGGGATTGGGCATTACGCCGCCGTCCTCGGTTATGTTTTTGCCGCACTCTTTTAAAATTTTAACGACGGTATCGTAGATGCCGTTCTTTTTGATGGAACCGCCGCCATAGACGAGCACGACGTTGGGGCCGTAGTTTGCAAGCTCGCTCTTTAAATTTTCCACCGCGCCTTTACCGAAGTACAGCCGCGTGGGGTTGCAGTAAGTAAAATTGCCAAGCATTTTGGTTTTACATCCTCCTTAAATTTTACAAATAAATTATATCATGCCGAACACAAATTTTCAAGGGGCTTATGATAGAATTTTTGCATGGCAGACCCTCTGCGCGGCGCATGGAAGCTCCGCCCCTCCCTCCCCACGCTACGCGCGAAGAGGCTGGCGAGCAGCATTCAACGGACGCGCAATAAAAATTTTTATTTTGCATGTTTGAATAATTTTTATGGCGGTTATATTATACGGCGCAGACGGAAAGCCGCCCGACGCGGCTTTTCGGCAGACAGCCGCAGCTTGTACTTTGCTGCAATATTTATACATTTTTGTTGCAATTTATACTTTATAACAGTATAGTCCAGAAACATTGTTAGAACTGAAAACTTTCTGTTACAAATGAAATCTTATCACAATTATTTCTTTTAAAAAATGTAAGTTAACAAAAATTAAAACTATTATCATAAAATAATGTTATAAATTTACAAAAATAACTTTTTAAAAAATTTTTTAAATGTTATTGACTAACAAGAATTTAAGTGCTATACTGCAAGCGAAATCGGAAAGGGAACTCCGACGGCGCGAAGCGCGAAAAAACAAAAACGTTCCCAAACAAACAAGTTTTAAATTTTACACTAAAATATAAAAAAATTCATTTTAAGGAGAAAAAACATTATGGTAGAAAAGTTTAAGATGATCAGCGAAATCGAAAATTACTTGACCGGCAAGAATTCCAACAAGCTCCCCTACTCCACCCGCATCATGTATATGCTTTCGATCTGCCGCTGAGCGGATTGAAGACATATTGCGCGGTAAAAAAGTCGAACCGAGCGTTTATTTTACTTGCATTTAAGGCGCGCCCGGCGCGCTTTGCAAACCACATTTGGCGCGGCACGGCCGCGCAGACCCGACCGAACATAAAATTTAATATGAAAGGCGGGCCGCATTTTTTGCGGCCCGCCGTTTTTACTGCCATTCGGCAATGTCATATTACAGAACAACCGTTAACCGGGGGCGCGGGTTTGTTTTGAGTTTCGATTGTCCCGCCTCTCTTTTTGCAAGGCCGAAAGAGTATTACGGCACGGCGGAAGCATTCGCATATTTGTCAATCGAATCAATAATTGAAAACAAAATGCGTTTGCGCGGAGCTTTATTTTAATTTACACTTGAAATCGCGCCGATTAAATGATATAATACAGGTGAGCTTGATAACGAGCATACTTACGAGAGGTGAAATGATGAACATTAAGATCACGAGCGATTCGACCTGCGATTTGGGCGAAGAACTTATTAAAAAACACGACATAGGCATATTTGCCCTGCAAGTTATTTTGGGCGAAAGAACGTACCGCGACGGCATAGACATAACGCCGCAGGATATATTCGACTATGTAAGCGCGAACGGCGTACTGCCCAAGACGGCGGCGGGTTCCGCGGACGAATACGAAGAATTCTTTAAAAAGCAGCTTGAAGGTTACGACGCGCTGATACACTTTAACATTTCGTCGAAAGCTTCGAGCAGCCATTCGGCGGCAAGCATTGCGGCAAAAAATTTTGCAAACAAAGTGTTTGTTGTTGACAGCAAAGCCCTTTCAACGGGGCAGGGGCTGCTTGTTTTAAAGGCCTGCGACCTCAGAGCACAGGGCATGAACGCGGGGGACATAGTTAAAAGAATAACCGAACTTACCCCCTTTGTGAACACTTCGTTCGTGCCGGACGATTTAAACTATCTGCACAAGGGCGGCAGGTGTTCGCTTGCCGCGCTGCTGGGCGCGAAGGTTTTAAAGCTGCACCCGCTGATCGAAGAGGACAGAAGCGGTCAGCTGATAGCCAAAAAGAAGTACATGGGCAACATGGAACGCTGCCTTAAAACGTATATAGGGGATCTGCGCATGCAGTACCGCAAGTACGACAAGACGCGCTGCTTTATAACCCACTCTTCCGCCGACAAAGAGCTTGTGGACGTGGCTAAGAGGGCCGTGGCGGAACAGTTTGAATTTGACGAGGTTATCGAAACCGTTGCGGGCGCGATAATAACCAGTCACTGCGGCAAGAACACGCTGGGCGTGTTGTTCATATACGAATGATAAGCATGCGGGCGCGGCAAAAATTGCCGCACCCGCAAATTTACAAGGCCCTGCGCCCCTCAATTTAAGGGGCGCAGGGCCTTTTTGCCCATAATAAAATCATTCTATGCCGCCGTCAAGCTCGTCGAGTGTGAGAAAAAAGGCGGGAATAAAGTTTTGCATAAAATACTCCACAGCGGGCATGTTGCGGGAATGAAGATCTTCTTCTATGCTCTTTTTGGCCTTTTCGAATTCGCTGTTGCCGCTGCGGTGCTCTTCAAGACACTTTATGTATGCGGCCAGCCTGTCGGCCGCCTTTAAAATTTTATATTCCTGCGAGGAGGTATCGGCCAGCACATACGGCTCCACCCCCTGTTTAAGTTCTTGGGGCAGCATGGTTAAAAGTTTTTTGCAGGCGCGCTCTTCGATATCCTTATACGCGCCCTTTATGGAGCCGTTAAAATATTTTATCGGCGTGGGCAGATCGCCCGTCATCACCTCGCCGCACTCGTGGTATACGGCGTAGAGCACGCACTTTTGCTCGTCGACGCAGCCGCCGAAGAGCTTGTTTGTTATGACCGCCAGCGCGTGGGCGAGCATGGCCACCTGCTGCGAATGCTCCATTATGTTCTCTTCGCGCACGGAGCGCATAAGCGACCAACGCTTGATATACTTCATTCTGTCCATAAAAGCGTAAAAATTATACGACATTAACGTTTGCTCCTTTTGCTGTTTGCGTTACGCACAATATTATATATCAAAACGCGCGCAAATTCAATTGACTTGACGCAAAAAATGCAATATAATTTTTGTAATAAAAATTTAATTTACCGTCGGGGGTGCCCGCAAATTTGCAGGCGGGCTGAGATCATACCCTTTGAATCGGCAACGTAATGGTTGAGCGATAGTACGAAAAAGTACAAAAGAGTATTTTTGCGCCCCTTTTCCGCGCCCAACCGCGCGGAGAGGGGTTTTGTTTTACTGACGGTAAAAGGAGGCTTTATGTTTTCTTCGCTTTTGGCAACGCCCGCATTCGACGTTGCCGAGCCCGTGGTGATTTGGCTTACCGTGGGCGTGGTGTGCGCGGCCGTCGTTGCCGGCATAGTGCTGTTTTTCGCAGTCGAACGCGGCACGTTTGCAAAATACGTTAAATATGCCGTGCTCGGTCTCACGTTTTACGCGCTGGCGGCGGGCATAATAATGGTTGTGCTGAACCTTGTAAAGCGCACCGACCCCGCGTACATGGAGGACAACTCGCTGAACGCCGACGTCATCGGCTATGTGCTCGTTCCACTGCTGGTGGCCTTCGCCGTCGCGCTCGTGTGCGGCGTCGCGCTGTTCGTATTATCGAAAAAGGCAAACCCTTCCGTATTCAAAAAGGTATCTTTTGCGGCGGGCGCGCTGATAGTCGCCACCATAATAGTCGCCGCGGCGATGATAGCCGTGTACTACTCCTCGCACATTCAGGGCGACGGATGGTATGACGGAGGCGATTTTGACGGCAAGATAAGCGCGGTGGACGAGATCGCGCTGTACATATGCGCCGCCGCGCTGATAGTCGCCGAAGTTGCGGCCGCCTTTATTTTGGGCAGACACGACAAAACTACGTTCGACAGCCGCTGCATATCGCTTGCGGGCATAACGGTCGCGCTTTCTTTCGCGCTTTCGTACGTCAAGCTTTTCGATCTGCCGCAGGGCGGTTCGGTGACGTTTGCCTCGCTGCTGCCCATAATGCTGTTCGCCTATGCATACGGCCCCAAGAAAGGCGTTTTTGTGTGCCTTATATACGGCGTTATGCAGGCCATGCAGGATACATACATAATCCACCCCGCGCAGTTCATACTTGACTATCCCGTGGCGTTTTCGATGGCGGGCTTTGCCGGCGTATTTGCAAACGTTAAGCCGCTTGAAAAACTGCCGCAGGTAAAGTTCGCGCTCGGCGCGGTAATTGCGGGCGCGCTGCGCTTTATATCGCATGTATTTTCGGGCGTGTTCGCATTCAGCTCTTCGGCCCTTTCCGCCGGACAGGAAGTGTGGGCATATTCTTTGGCCTATAACTCGTTCGTATTCGTAGACATCGCGCTTGCGATGGTTGTGGGAATAATACTGTTCTCTTCGAAGGCGTTCAACATGCAGCTCGGCCGGTTCGTCGCGCTTTCGGCCAAGGCCCCCGCCGCAAGTCAGACGGGCGGCGCGGACGACTGAAATTTACGATAAAACAAGCGGCCCCGCCGCGGTGCAACGGCACCGCGGCGGGGCTTTTTCAACCTAAAATTTATAAACGCGTGTACTTCGTCAAAACTTAAACAAACTGCAAAATATCCACCGCGACGGCAAAGGCGATTATGGCGAACAGCCCCGCGACGTGGACGGCCTGCTCTATCTTGCGCGGCACGGGTTTTTTGAATATCCACTCTATAAGACAGAACACCACTTTGCTGCCGTCGAGCGCGGGAATGGGCAAAAGATTGAATACGGCAAGATTTACCCCTATATATGCCGCGATGAGCAAAAAACTTTGCATGCCCTGCACAGCCATTTCGCCCGTAAGTTTTATTGTGGTGACGGGGCCGCCGACGGCCGAAAGACCGAGGTTGCCCGTTAAAAGTTCGCCCAGCACGGTGAATATACTGCCCGCCATTTTGAACGAATACACAAACGAGCGCGACAGGCTTTCCCAAAACGTAAACCTGCAATTTACCGAGGACAGGTCGTAGTATTCGCCGTCTTCGGCAGTGAACGTATCCACACCGAGAGCGCGGAAAGCGGCCGACACTGACGAGGAGTTTTTAAAAAAGCAATCCGCCCGCAGCATGACGTTCGCGCGAACGCTTTCGCCGCCGCGCACGACGTCCACGGCCGCCGTTTGCCCCGCGGCCATGCCGTTGAGCGCGGACACGAGGTCGGAAGCAAGGTATATATCCCGCCCGTTCACGGCGGTTATTACGTCGCCGTCGCACAGCGAATATTCGGTGGGATATGCGGGGTCGTACTCCACGGCGTTCACCCTGTATGCCGCCTGACCGAAGGCGAAAGTAATTGCAATTATGATAAGCAGCGCGGCAATATAGTTGAATGTCGCGCCCGCGACAAGCACGACAATGCGCTTTAACGGGTGCATATTGTTGAACGAACGCGCTTCGGCGCATTCGCCGTCTTCACCCGTGAACGCACAGTATCCGCCGAGGGGCAGTGCGCGCACGCTGAACAGCGTACCGCGTTTTTTGCCGCGCACCTTTAAGAGCGCGGGCCCGAAACCTATCGAAAATTCGTCGACGGAAAAACCGAGCGCGCGCCCGGCAACGAAGTGGCCGAACTCGTGCACGGTTATCATGGCGAGCAGAATGAGTATTGCGAGCACAACGGACAGAACCGTTTGGCCCGCCCCTGCGCTTAAAAGCGCGTTAAAGTTCATTGCACCTCTCGGCAATAATTTTCCGCGCGGCGGCGCGGGCAATGCCGTCGCATTCGGCCAGCTGTTCATAGCTTGAAGCCGCTGCGTTCGAAGTGCCTTCGACAACCTCGCGCGTGACGCGGTAAATATCGCAAAAACCTATTTTTTTATTTAAAAAAGCAGCCACGGCCTCCTCCCCCACCGCGTTCAATACGGCGGGCAGAATGCCCCCGCTCTCGCCGCACGAGAGCGCGAGATCGTACATCGGATATTTTTTGCGTTCGAGCGGCAAAAACCGAATGTCGAGCGGCGAAGAGAAATCGAGGGGTTTAAGCGCGCAGTCGTACCGTTCGGGATATGTGAGCGCGAGCTGAATGGGCAGTTCCATAGTGGGATGCGACATCTGCGCAAGGATCGCGCCGTCGGCAAACTCCACCATGGAATGGATTATGCTCTGCGGCTGTATCACCGTTTTAATTGAAGAATAGTCGGCACCGTACAGGTGATGGGCCTCGATAACCTCATATCCCTTGTTCAGCAGCGTCGCGCTGTCTATCGTTATCTTCGCGCCCATGCGCCAGGTGGGATGGGCCAGAGCCTGTTCGGGCGTGACGCGTTCAAGCTCTTCGAAACTCTTATCCCTGAACGGGCCGCCGCTGGCCGTTATTATAAGATTTTTAAACGGGGCGCGGCGGTTGAAAGCCAGACACTGCCATATCGCCGAATGCTCGCTGTCGACGGGAACTATTTCGCCGCCCGTGCGCATTACCACGTCGCCGCCGCAGACGAGCGTCTCCTTGTTGGCGAGGGCCAGCCTTGCACCCGCTTTTAGGGCGGCAAGCGAATATTTAAGGCCGGCGAACCCGCCGCAGGCCACCACCACTATGTCGGGCGAGCTTTGACAGAGCGCGGCGAGCGCGCCCTCCTCCCCGGCAAACAGCTTTGTGCCCGCAGCCGCCTCGACCGCCGCGCCGCTTACCATGGCGGCCGTTGCGGGTTTAAACTCCCTTAGCTGTTCCGAAAATTTATCAGCCGAGGAGTGCGCGACCAGACAACAAACTTTAAACATGTCGGGATTGCGGCGCACCACCGACAGGGTTTGAACGCCTATCGAACCCGTGCTGCCGATGAGAGCGATGTTTTTCATAATTATTATACCCGTAAAAAAATAATTTAATGACTGCCCGCCCGAATGCGGCGGACAATTTTTTGCGGCCCCGCGCGTCCTTTCGGGCGCGCGGGGCCGCAACAGCGTAATATCAATGTATCATCATAAAGCAAATGACGACCGCCACCGACGCGAAGAGCATGGAATCGAACCTGTCGAGCACTCCGCCGTGGCCGGGCAGAAGTTTGCCCATGTCCTTTATGCCGCAGCCGCGCTTTATCGCGCTTTCGAACAGATCACCGAGCTGGGCGAATATGGATGTGGGCAGCGAAACCAGCACAAGCACGGCGAGGGGATGCAACGCACCCGAATATTCCAGCCTGAACTGGGGAGCAAGCCATCCGAGGCCCCACACGAATATGGCCGCGAGAACGCCGCCGAACATGCCACCGAACGCGCCTATCACCGTTTTGTTGGGGCTTGTGTGCGGGGCGAGCTTTAAGGGCAGGAATCTGCCGAAGAGCTTGCCGAACACAAGGGCGAAAGTATCCACAGCAACGGTTGTGCAGAACATCAGCGTTATGCCCACGAGCGAGTTGTGACCCATGTGGTTTATGTTGGAACTAACGCTGCACAATACGCCGCAGTAGAGTATGCAGAATAGCGCGGACGTGGTGCTGCGCAGATCGCTCTTTTCAAAATCGAACACGAGCATGGCCGCGGTTACCATCGCGCCCACGCTGCCCACGCCCATCAGAACGAGTAGCGCGTACATCCACGCGTTGGGATCGCCGCCCGCCACGCCTATCATCTTTACTATGGCGAACGACGGCGTAGTGAGTGCGCAAGTTACCATGGCGCACCACCATTGGGCGGCGGATATGCCGCCGAGAGCGCGCATGAATTCAAACGCGCCTATAACGGATATTGCGCAAAAGAGCGCGTCGAAACCTATCGACCCGTAGTCGTTCGGCACAAACGCTTTAAGCACGACGAGTGCGGCGAGCAGGGCGAGATAGCCTATTGCCGTAAACGTGCGCGCCCTCATGTTCTCCTTTGGCGGTTCGGCCCCGGACGCATCCGGCTGCCGCAGATTGGTATGTTCCTGCATGAACGCTCCTAAAAACCGCGCGCGCCGCATACCTGCAGATCAACGCGCCGCGCGCGGAAGTATTTTTGCATCTTTAAATTTTGCCGAAACGGCGGTTGCGCTTGGAGTAGGCGGCTATGGCCTTTTCGAACTCTTTTGCGTTGAAATCGGGGAAGAGCACGTCGGTGAAATAAAATTCGGAATACGCCGCCTGCCACAGCAAAAAGTTTGAAAGCCTCAGCTCGCCGCCCGTTCTTATGATCAGATCGGGATCGGGCATGCCGCGCGTATCCAAAAGCGAGGATATATCCCCCTCTTCCACCCGTTCGCCGCGGGATATTGCCGCGTTTACCGCACGGGTTATCTCGGCGCGCGCGCCGTAATTCAAGGCCAGCACCACAAAGAAGCGCGCGTCGGCGGGCGAATTGGCAACGCCGTCGTTTATAAGGCTTTGCACGTCGTCGGGCAGCGCGGTTATATCGCCTATCACCCTCACCGCCGCGCCCTCGGCATACAGATCCTTTACGTTCTTTGTAAAGTACTTGCGAAAGAGGTTATACAGCCCTTCGAGCTCCTCCTGCGGGCGGGAGAGATTTTCGGTTGACAGCGCGTACACCGTAAGATACTGCACACCCAGCTTTTTTGCCGTGCGCGCCATGGCTATCATGGTGTTCATGCCGGCGTTGTGGCCGAACGTGCGGGGCATAAAACGCCTTTTGGCCCACCTGCCGTTGCCGTCCATTATAACGGCGACGTGGCGGGGTATATTCAAGTTATCTTCTTTCATTGCAAATAGCGCGGCGGAGCGCATGCGCCCCGATCCGCGGCACCGTTATACGGTGAGGATCTCCTTTTCCTTTGCCGCAACGACCGACTCTATCTTTGCAACGGCTTCGGATACCTGTTTTTCGACGTCCTTTTCGTAAGAGGCAAACTCGTCTTCGGAAAGAGCCTTGTCGTTCTTTAATTTTTTAAGCTGATCCATGGCGTCGCGGCGGATGTTGCGCTCGGCCACCTTTGCGTCCTCACCCATACGGCGAATCTGCTTTACAAGGTCTTTGCGGCGTTCTTCGGTGAGTTCGGGGAACACCAGGCGTATCACCTTGCCGTCGTTTGTGGGGGTTATGCCTATGCTTGAAACCTGTATAGCTTTTTCGATGCCCTTCAACGCCGATACGTCCCAGGGCGAAATAACAAGGCACCTGCCCTCCTGCACCGATATGTTCGCCATCTGCGAAACGGGCGTCATCGCGCCGTAATAGTCCACCATTACTTTGTCGAGAATGTGCGGATTGGCCCTGCCCGCGCGGATGGAGGCAAAGTCCTCTTCGAGCACGGAGATGGTTTTGGTGAGTTTATCGTCGAGAGTTAAGATGATTTCTTCGACAAGAGTTTCGTCTAACATTTTATGACCTCGCAAAATTGATTTATGGATATGTCCCGCAGGCGCGCCTGTTTGCGCGGACGCGGTTTTTTCGGATTATTTTCAGTTATTATCTATTATAGTGCCCAGCTTTTCGCCGCAGACCGCGCGGACGATGGAATTTTTTTCGTCCAGGCCGAAGGCTATTGCGGGGATGTTGTTTTCCATGCACATGGTTGCAGCCGTGGTATCCATCGCCTTTATGCCGTTTTTTATTATGTCCATATAGTTGATGTGGTCATACTTTTTGGCCGCGGGATTCGTGCGGGGATCGCTGTCGTATATGGCGTCGATGTTTTTTGCCATCATAAGCACGTCGGCCTGTATTTCGCAGGCGCGCTGCGCGGCGGCGGTATCGGTGGAACAATAGGGATTGCCCGTACCGCAGGCCATTATTACGACCCTGCCCTTTTCGAAGTGGTGCAGGGCCTTTCGCAGAATATACGGTTCGGCCACCGACGTCATTATAAGGGCCGTCTGTACGCGGGTGGGTATGCCGCGCTGTTCCAAAGCGTCCATCATGGCAAGCGAATTCATAACCGTGGCAAGCATGCCCATGTGGTCGGCCGTGGTTCTTTCCATATTTTTGCCCTGGCGACCCCGCCAGAAGTTGCCGCCGCCTATTACAAGGGCTATTTCCACGCCCATTTTATGTATCGCCGCTATCTGATCGACGACGTATGAGATGACTTCTTCGTCTATGCCGTGGCCCGCCGGCCCGGCAAGGGCTTCGCCTGAAAGTTTTAAAAGCACTCTCTTATATTTGGGCTGCATTGTATCCTCCTTATCGGGCCGCCGCAGCGCGCCGGCCGCGTTTATCGTTTTGATTATAACATATCTGCCGCAGCTTTGCAATGCTTTATTTAAGAATTTCGCATAATTTTAACCAAACGAGGGCGGGCGGCCTTCAATTAACGCCGCTTTCTTTCGCAAACCCGCCGCACAGGGCGCGCGGAGCAAAATATATGTTGACTAAACGCCGAAAAAAGTATAAAATATTTATGTATGGACGAAACGAAAAAAAAGAAGATAAAACAATTTTTAATTAAATACGCGCTTATAACGCTCGGCTGCGCGCTCTACCCCGTGGGCGTGGTGCTGTTTTTGCAGGCGGGAGGACTTGCCGGCGGCGGTGCCACCGGCATCGCGCTGATAATCAATCAGGTGACGGGATTTTCCACGGGCATCATAACCTTTATTATCAACGTGCCCCTGCTTATATGCGGCTGGAAGGTGTTCGGAAGGGAATTTTTTCTTTCTACGCTGTATGTTATAGCCCTGTCCTCGGTGCTGATGTGGGCGGCCGACATAATATTTTTGGACTGGCTGCCCGCCGAATACAATATTACCATTCCATTTACGCAAAACAAACTAATAAACGGCGTAACGGGCGGCGCGATATTCGGCTGCGGCATGGGGCTTATATTCCGCTGCGGCTCCTCCTCAGGCGGAACGGATATACCCGTTAAAATTTTAAAAAAGAAATTCCGCCACATAAGCACGGGCTATATTACGATGACCACGGACATCATAATAGTCGCCTGCTCGGTATTCGCATACAAACAGGATACCTTGGAGGTTCTGTTTTACACCGTGCTTTCTGTCGTTGTGTTCACCCTTGTGTTCGACTGGGTGCTGTACGGTGGAAACTCGGCGAAGATGGTGTTTATAATCGCCGAGGACGATTCGGCGCAGAGAATAAGCGCGAGGATACTTTCGGAGCTGGACGCCGGCGCGACGTTTGTAGACGCGAAAGGCGCGTATACGGGCGATGATAAAAAGATGTTGCTGTGCGTCGTTAAACCCGTGATATACCCCCGTCTGCGCGACATCGTGCGCGAAGAGGACACCAAGGCGTTTATGATAGTTTCTTCGGCAAAGGAGATATACGGCGAGGGATATATCCCTCCGGACAAAGACGAGATATAAAATATCGCGGCGTGTCGCCGCTGCCGTGTTCCGCGAAAACGCATTATCGCATTGCACAACTTTATTCCGCGGCCGGCGTGTCGGCGGCGTGTCGGCGGCGTGTCGCCGCTGCCGTGTTCCGCGAAAACGCATTATCGCATTGCACAGCTTTATTCCGCGGACGGCGTGTCGCCGCTGCCGTGTTCCGCGAAAATGCATTATCGCATTGCACAACTTTATTCCGCGGCCGGCGTGTCGGCGGCGTGTCGCCGGCAAAAAATTTTTAAGACGAAACACTTTATATCGGGGCCTGACATATGAAAAAGAGAATAAAAATAATTTTTACGGGCGGCACAATCGGCAGCGCGGCCAAAGACGGAAAGATAGACCTTTACGGCGGAGCCAAAAGGCTTTTGCTACAACTATATGCCGCCGAGCGCGGCAACGACATAACGTTTGACTGCGAAGAACCCGTGTGCATGCTCAGCGAAAACGTCCACGAGGAGCAATTGGACGCCATATATGCCGCAATAAAAGCCACAAACGCCGATGATTACGACGGCATAGTCGTTACCAACGGCACCGATTCGCTGTGCATAAACGCGCATTACTTCGGCATGACACTGTGCGACATGGGTCTGCCCGTCGTGCTGGTTTCTTCGCTGTATCCTTTAAGCGACCCGCGTCAGAACGGACTTAAAAATTTTATCGCCGCGGTGGATTTTATAGAGCGGGGCAACGCCAAGGGCGTATTCGTTTCGTTTGCAAACGGCGACGCGCCAGCGCAGATTCACCTTGCAAGCAGACTTACGTTCTGCGACCAGCTTACAGGCTATTATCACAGCGTGCTGGGGGCCTCTCTTGCGCGCGTACAGCGGGGCGAAATAATATTCAGCACCCACCCTTCTCAGCCCACGCAAGAGCAGCTGTTTTACGGCGGACAAAGCGCGGTTGCCCCCGCAATATGCCGCGACGTTATGTTTATAACCGCGCGCTCGCTTTTAAATTTTTCGCTGTATGATTTCGACAGGCGCGCGCCGAGAGCCGTTGTGCTTGAAACCTATCACAGCGGCACCGTGTGCATGGAGGGCAACAACCTGAACTTTAAAAAATTTGCGGCATACTGCGAAAAGAAGGGAGTTGAAGTGGTTATTTCGCCCGTAAACAGCAGAGCTTCGATATACGCGAGCGTGGCCGACATGCCGCCCAACGTTATAAGCGCGCACGACGAGTGCATGGAAAACGCGCTCACCAAGGTTATGTGCGCCCTCGGCGCGGGCCTGGGCGCAGGCGCGTATCTTGACCGCAACATATTTTTTGAAAAGCTTTACACATCGTAAAGAACTGTTGAACGGCATATATTATTGGGGGAATTGTATGGACTATCAACCCACGGTATTTGAAAACACGGCGTCGCAGCCGCTTGCCGAGCGACTGCGACCGAGAGATCTGAACGAATTTTGCGGACAGAAACACCTGTTGGGAGAAGGTAAAATTTTGCGAAAGATCATAGAGAGCGACGCGGTGGGCTCGATGATCTTTTGGGGCCCGCCCGGTGTGGGAAAGACCACGCTTGCCCGCATAATCGCGCGCAGAACGCAGGCCAAATTTATTGATTTTTCGGCCGTTACAAGCGGCATAAAAGAGATAAAGCAGGTGATGGAGCAGGCCGAAAGTTCGCGCAGATACGGCGGAAAGACCATACTGTTTGTGGACGAGATCCACCGTTTTAACAAGGCGCAGCAGGACGCCTTTTTGCCGTATGTCGAACGCGGCAGCATCATTCTTATTGGTGCCACCACCGAAAACCCTTCGTTTGAAGTGAACGGCGCGCTGCTTTCGCGCTGCAAAGTGTTTGTGCTTAAAGCCTTGGAAACGCAGGACGTAACCGAACTTTTAAAGCGGGCGTTGAACGACGAGCGCGGTTTCGGCGGACAGAAGATAGAAATTTCGGACGAACTTATCGAAGCCATCGCCGTATTTTCGAACGGCGACGCGCGCAGCGCGCTCTCCACCCTTGAAATGGCCACACTGAACGGCGAGAGCGGGCCGGACGGCATTAAAGTGACTGCCGACACATTGGAGCAGTGCACTTCGAAAAAGTCGCTTTTATACGACAAGAAGGGCGAAGAACACTATAACCTTATTTCGGCCCTGCACAAATCGATGCGCAACTCCGACCCGGACGCCGCGGTGTACTGGCTGGCGCGCATGCTTGAAGCGGGCGAAGACCCCGTTTACGTTGCGCGCAGGGTTACGCGGTTTGCAAGCGAGGACATAGGCCTGGCCGACCCGCGCGCGCTTGAAATTGCCGTAAACGTTTTTGAGGCATGCAGACTTATCGGCATGCCCGAATGCAGCGTGCATCTTACCGAAGCCGTGGTTTACATGTCGCTCGCGCCCAAATCGAACGCCCTGTACACGGCATACGAAAGCGCGAAAAAGGACGCGCTTACCATGCTGGACGAACCCGTGCCCGAAGTTATACGCAACGCCCCCACAAAACTAATGAAAGAGCTTGGCTACGGCAAAGGCTATCAGTATGCGCACGACACGGCCGAAAAACTTACCGCCATGCAGTGCCTGCCCGACAACCTTTTGGGAAAACGCTACTACCGTCCCGACGGCAAGGGCGAAGAAGCCGAACTGAAAGACGTGCTTGAACGCATTTTGGAATGGAAGAAAAAACACGGCGAAAGCTGATCCGCCGCTTGCGCGCGAAAGATCCCCGTTTATCCGCCCGCGCCTTAACTTTAAAGCCGCTGCCAGTGCAGCGGCTTTTTTGCGTTTTTATCCGTTTTTTAATATTTATAGTAAGGAATTCCTTATTATAAAGGTTTACCTTAATAATATAAGCAAAAATGGCCGCAAACAGGCCGTATTTGCGATAAATTTGCACAAAATTTACGCCCTCCCTCTTTGTCGCCGCGGTGCATTGCTTTGTTGCTACATTTAAGCAAGATAAAAAAGCACCGCACGCGATACAGAGCGCGTGCGGTGCAAAAGAAGATTCGAACTTGAATTTTACATCAGTTCTTTTTCATGGCGGCAACCTGCTTTGCCACTTCTTCGGAAAGGTCTTCGTGCTTCTTTTCGATGCCCGCGCCCATTTCCCAACGGACGAAGCGGGCAACCTTGAACTTGTTGCCGATAACGGCCGAAACCTTTTGGCTGTCGTCCTTTACGAAAGCCTGCTCCATAAGGCAGTTTTCCGAATAGAACTTGCCCATCTTGCCCATAACGATCTTTTCGAGAATGTTTTGGGGTTTGCCTGCGTTTTTGGGATCGTTTTGCATTTGAACGAGCATGATCTCCTTTTCCTTGGCAAGCACTTCGGCGGGAACGTCGGATTCATTTACATAGCCGGGATTGGAAGCCGCTATCTGCAAAGCGATGTCGTGAAGGGTCTCTTCGGAGCCGGCGGTAAAATCAACTGCGTCGATCATAACGCCTACTTTGCCGCCCATGTGGATATAAGTTTCGATCTTGCCGGTCGTTTCGTATACTTCGAAACGGCGGATGGATATTTTTTCACCGATTACGGCGGTGTTGGAAGTGATGTATTCCTTAACCGTTTCGCCGCCTATCTTGCACTCGTTCAAAGCGTCGAGATCGGCGGGTTTGTTTTCGGCGATCACCTTTGCCACGGCCGCAACGATGCCCTGGAACTTTTCGCCCTTGGACACGAAGTCGGATTCGCAGTTGATTTCAAGCAATACGCCCACGCCGCATTCGGGGCAGACATACGCGCCTACCGCGCCTTCGGCGGCTATTCTCGATTCCTTTTTAACGGCCTTTGCAATGCCCCTTTCCCTGAGCAGTTCGGCGGCCTTTTCCATATCGCCGTCGGCGTCGATGAGTGCCTTTTTGCAGTCGAGCATGCCCGCGCCACTCTTGTCGCGCAGAGCCATAACGTCTTTTGCGGTGAATGCCATGACTAATTACCTCTCCTTAAAAATTTATTAATATAGAATTTTGTATGTTCGTTTATTCTGCGGACTGCTCTGCGGCTTCAACGGCCTCTTCGAGAGATTCGGGCTGAGCCAGCTGCTCTGCGGCCTTTTCTTCGAGAGCTTCTTCCGCAACGGGGGTTTCACCCTGGTTTGCCTCGATAACGGCGTTGGCCATTACGCTTGAAATAAGCTTGATGGCGCGGATAGCGTCGTCGTTGCCGGGGATAACGTAGTCGATGAGATCGGGATCGCAGTTGGTATCGGTGATGGCGATCACGGGGATGTGAAGCTTGCGGGCTTCGGAGACGGCGATGTCTTCGTTATGGGGATCCACCACGAACATCGCGCCGGGCATCTTGTTCATGTTTCTGATGCCGCCGAGATTGGTTTGAAGCTTGGTCATCTCCTCTTTGAGTTTGGCAACTTCTTTCTTGGGAAGAAGATCGAACTCGCCGCTCTCTTCCATCTTTTCAAGTTTTACCATTCTGTCGATGCGCGAACGGATGGTTTTGAAGTTGGTCAAAGTGCCGCCCAGCCAGCGGGAGTTCACATAGTACATGCCGCAGCGTTCGGCCTCTTCCTTGATGGCTTCCTGAGCCTGCTTTTTGGTGCCCACGAACAGAATGGACTTGCCCTCTTTTACCGTTTCCACAACAAACTTGTAGGCCTCTTCGACAAGGCCGACGGTAAGCTGAAGGTCGATGATGTGAATATCGTTGCGCGCGGCAAAGATATACTTGCTCATTTTGGGGTTCCACTTTCTGGTCTGGTGGCCGAAGTGAACGCCGGCTTCGAGAAGCTGCTTCATTGTTATAACTGCCATTTTAATTCCTCCGTTAAACCTCCCCGCAAGCGCAGTTTGTTTAAGCGATTATTGCGGAATGCGAAATGAATTTTTCCGCCACGGGTCGCCTGCCATGCGGGTGTGAATTTTTACAGCGTTGATATTTTATCAGAATTTTGCCCCTTTGTAAAGCAAAATACGGTGAGTTTTCCAACATTTTGCGCGGGCATTATATCTCTATAAGAAACCCGCGGGCGCGCAGCGCGCGCTCTATATCGTCAAGCCGTTCTTCTCCGTCGGCCGAAACCGTGTGATAGTGATAGCCGTCGGTAACGCTCATAAGCGGTTTTGACGCCCCCGAAACAAGAGAGCGGTGCAGCTCTTCGGCATGCGTTTTGGTTATGAGATCGAGCCGCGCCGATATGCGGCCGTATACGCGGTGGTTCACGAACACGTCCTCTACCTTGCCGCCGCCGTTTATTATCAGTTCGGCCTCCTCGACCAGCTCGCCGAGGGTGTGGCGGCACTTGAACACGCGCTGCGCCCTGGCCGCGCCGCCGAGCACATAGCCGCGGTTGGTGGATATTACGTCATAGCCGTTGGCGCGCAGAATGGCCACGTCCTGCACTATCACCTGACGAGACACGGCAAAGCGTTCGGACAAGGCCCCCGCCGGCATGGGCGACGACGTGTTGCCGAGCAGACTTAAAATTTCGTTGCGACGCTCGGTTGCCTTCATTGTATTGCTCCTTTGCGCGCGGCCGCGCGCTCCTTAATCGTTTTGTACGGGATGAAGATTTTTAAGCGACAGGTCGAGTATGGGCGCGGAATGCGTCAGCGCGCCCGACGAAACATAGTCGACGCCCGTTTGGATTATCCTGTCGATATTTTCGGCCGTAACGTTGCCGCTGCATTCGGTGAGCGCGCGACCGCCGATAAGTTTAACCGCCTCCGTCATTTCGGCGGGCGACATATTGTCGAGCATGATTATATCCGCGCCGGCTTCCAACGCCTCGCGGCACATATCAAGGTTTTCCACCTCCACTTCGATCTTGCGAACGAAGGGCGCGTATTCGCGCGCCATGGCCACGGCCTTTTTTATGCTGCCCGCCGCGCCTATGTGGTTATCCTTTAAAAGAATGCCGTCGGAGAGATTGTAGCGGTGGTTCGCCCCGCCCCCCACCTTTACGGCATACTTTTCGAATACGCGCATATTGGGCGTGGTTTTGCGGGTATCGAGCAGCTTTGTTTTGCTTCCCTTTAACATATCCGACACTCTGCGGGTGTAGGTTGCTATGCCGCTCATACGCTGCAAAAAGTTGAGCGCGGTGCGCTCGCCAGACAAAAGCACGCGTATATCGCCCGTCACCTCGCCGAGGAGCTGCCCCGCGGTTACGCCGTCGCCGTCGCGAACGTACAGTTTTGTCTGCGTGGCGGGATCGAGCAGTTCGAATGTGCGGGCAAACACGCCGAGGCCGCATATGACGCCGCTCTGCTTGCATATAAGCTGCACGTTGCCCTTGACATATGTGCGAATTACCGCATTTGCCGACACGTCTTCGCTTGTTATATCCTCGGCAAGAGCCATCTTTATAAGCTTGTCGCAATTTAAAGTCATCGTAACGCCGTCCATAAAAAATCCTCCTTTCGACAGTGCCTGTCAGTTTGCGCCGTCTTTGCTTTCGGCGGCCGCGCAGCGGGCTATTTCGGCGCGGACTTCGGCCCTGTACTCGTTTAAAAGCCTGGTGGGGTTGGAATACTTTGAAAGATCGAGCGCGGCTTCGGCCGCGGTTGCCGCCGACATATCTATCGGCGAATAACCCGAATTAATGTCCTGCGCGGCGCGCTTGGCAAACAACAGGCTTTCCAAAAGCGAATTGGACGCCAAACGGTTTTTGCCGTGTACGCCGTTGCAGCAGGTTTCGCCCACGGCATACAGGCGGGGCATGGTCGTCGCACCCTTGGTATCCGAGCGGATGCCCCCCATAAAATAGTGCTGGGCGGGCACTACCGGTATGCATTCGCGGAAGACGTCGTATCCCTCGTTCAGGCAGTGCTGCACTATGCCGGGGAAGTGGTTCATGATCTCTTCGCGCGGGATGGGGCGCATGTCCAGCCACACAAAGTCGGTGCCGTCCTTTGTCATCCGGTCGCGTATGGCGGCCGTGACTATGTCGCGCGGCTGCAATTCGTCGGTGAACCTTTTAAAGTTTTTATCGAGCAGCACCGCGCCCTCGCCGCGGACGGATTCCGAAATGAGAAACCGCCTGCCCTTCTTTTTGGTGTACAGCGTGGTGGGGTGTATCTGGATATAGTTGATGTGATCCACGGGTATGCCGTGCCGCATGCATATCGCCAACGCGTCGCCCGTGAGAATGCGGAAGTTGGTGGAGTTTTCGAACGCTCCCCCCACTCCGCCCGAAGCGAGCACGGTGTAGTCGGCAAACAGCCTGTACAGCCGGCCGTTTTTGCCGTCCCTGGCCACTATGCCGTAGCAGGCCGAGCCGTCGCAGATTATATCGAGCATGGTTATATACGGCACGATGAGTATATTGCGGCGGGAGCGCGCGGCCGACATTAGATGGGTGGTTATTTCGCGCCCCGTGGTGTCTTCGTGAAAGCATATGCGGGGACGGGAGTGGCCGCCCTCTTTTGTATATGCGAGCGAACCGTCCCCGTTGCGCGCAAAATCGACGCCGTAGCCTATGAGGTCGTCGATGACCTCCTGCGAGCCGCGTATCATGGCGTCGACGGCCGCGGGATTGTTTTCGTAATGCCCCGCCCGCATGGTATCGTTAAAATAGCATTGGTAGTCGTCCTGTTCGGGCAGTCTGCATATTCCTCCCTGGGCGAGATAGCTGTCCGACTTGTCGGGCGATTCCTTGCAGATGACGAGCACGCTCTTTTCGGGCGAAACGTTGAGCGCGCAGTTCAGACCCGCAACGCCCGTGCCCACGATTATAACGTCGTACCGCTTTTCAAGCTTAATCATGTTATCTTTCCTTATTTCTCCAAGCGGGACACGCCCGCGTTTGCTGATAGTTTACAGTAAAACTTTACACCTGTCAAGTCAATTGTAAAGTTTTTATAAAAATAATGCCGCGCCGCCCCTTTGCGCCGCGAAAAACAAAAAAACGCCCGCATTCGCAGGCGCGAGAGTTCGTCCGCATTCGGGCGCATAAGCGGAGAGGAAAAACACTTTAAGACCTCGCGGCCTGAGCCGTGCGGGGCGGGTAGTCGACGGAGCGGATGTTGCAGACGAGGCCGTCCGCAGTGTCGGCCGCATAAAATTTTACGCGGTACAGATTTGAGGACAGCGGATAGGCCAGCCCCGCCGCAAGCCGTTCGCCGGTGAGGTCGTAAAATTTGCGCGGCGGCACAAGCACTTCGGCAAAGTCGCCCAAATAACCGCCCAGCTCGTCGGCGCGCGCCCTCAGCTCGGCGTTGAGATAAACCGAAGAGTCGCCGTGCGCGAGCACGCTTTCAAAAAACGCGAAGTGGCGAGATTCGGTCGGAACGGGACGGGTGAACGCCGTGCGCGAGGAAACGAGCGAAAGTGCATTGCCGTCGTAGGAATACAAGCTTTCGGCCACGGCCCCCGCACAGGTTTCGAAAGCGCGCGTTACCCCCAACATATCGCCCTGCGAATAGCTTTTAACGCCGTCGTTGAAAATCAGATCCCCCTGTTGCGAAAGCACGGCGAGGCCGCCTTCGCAATATATGAACAATACGGGAAATCCGCCTATTTTTCCGCTTTCGAAGCCGGCCGACGCAAAGCCTGAGGGCAGTTCGAAGAGCCGCACGTCGCCCGGTTTTTCGCGGCAAAGCACCACCCCTCCGCGCGAACACAGCGTTACGAGGTTGTCGAAAAACCTTGTCTGCGCAAGCGGCCGCAGGGCGCAGTCCTTGGGCGGATAACCGAAGAGGCGCACCAGCGCGTCGCCGCCCATCAGATATACCCGCGCGAAGTCGGGAGGCGAAGCGAAGAACGCCTCGTCCATAAAGAAATTAAGCGGCGAAAAATTGTTGCCGGGATATGCCTCAACGGGCAGCGGCTGTTCGAAAGCGAGTTCCGCGCGCCGCACAAAACCATCGATAACCCCCGCATATTCGCCGCCCAACCGCAACCATGCGGGCGGATCGCTTGTAAAGTACACCGTCATATTATTATAAAATGTATAAGCCGCCGAAATTATGTCAATAACATCCAAAACGACACAAGGAGGCACCATGAATAAGATAAACGGATACACCGCCGAAGAGGCGAGCAGTCTTGTAAAATTTGTGTGCGCGGGCAAGATGAAGGGCAAAACTCTTACGCGCATATTCGAAGAATACGCCGCCGACACCGGCCGAGCGAAGGGCAGCGTAAGAAATTATTACTACGCGCTGTTGAAGAGGGCGGGCGACAAAGACGTTAAAAAAGTGCTTAAAGGCACCGACCTTAAAGCGGGGCGCATACAGCCCTTTACCGACGAGGAGA
The DNA here is from genome assembly GCA_944367955.1 of uncultured Clostridia bacterium. Classification (GTDB taxonomy): domain Bacteria; phylum Bacillota; class Clostridia; order Christensenellales; family Borkfalkiaceae; genus Coproplasma. The sequence goes on along the minus strand of CALVWU010000003.1, from coordinate 8,897 downwards.
CCGACAGGATACTGCGCGCCATTCTCGAACAGAAGAGCCGCGGAGTTTCGGTGCGGAGAGCGGTTTTGAACCTTGCGGGCGGCGACGACAAGCTGATGCTGCGCTATCAGAACAAATACCGCAACGTGCTTACAAAGCAGCCCGAACGCATACGCGAAATAATGCGCGAATGCGAACTGGATTCTTCGCCCGACGGACAGAAGCGCGTCGAAGACAGAATAAACGAGCTGTACGACAACATGACCGCCGCTATCAGGGAAGAGAACGCCAGGCTTACCGCGCTGGTGAAAAAGCTGGGCGACGAAAACAGACTGCTGCGGCTGCAGATCAAAAATTTGCAATAGTACCGCGGGTTTTATTTTCAACCGGACAATATATACCGTAATATTTTGCCGTATTTTGCCCATACTCATATGGCAAGGCACTCCGCCGCTGCCGTCATTGCGCGGCATATGCGCGGAGCTTAGCCTTAAAGGAGTACTATGGAAAAATTTATTGCAGGCCTTGTTTTGGGCATGGCGGGCGGCGCGCTCGTAATTGCGAACAGTTGCAAGCTTAGAAAGCTTGTAAAGAAGAACCAGGACGACTTTATGTGCAAGTGCGAAAAGTATATCGACGAAAAACTTGACCAAAAGGCGGCCGAAAACGGCGTAAAACTGCCAGACTGACGGCAGACGAAGCGCAAAAGAGGGCGCGGCGGACAAAATTTTGTCCGCCGCGCCCTTTTAAGCTTGTTATGCCGCAGAGTTATCTGCGGGTTATTTGCACGCTCTTGATTACGATGGGTTGGGAACGAAGCGTGTAGCTATCGTAATTGCTGCCGCCCACAAAGTGATCCAAAAGATCGACTTCCACGTTGCTTACGGTGAGCGACGTGCTTGAACTTACGGCCGAGATGAGGTCGGTGAGAGGCTGGGTGTCGGTGAGCTGACCGAAGATGCAGTACTGCGTGGAGCCAGTGGCCGTGCTCGTTTGAATGGAGAAAATAGAAGTCGCGCTGTGCTGCAGGTAGTCGGCGATGAGCGAACCGTCCTCGTTGCCGTCCTTATCGAGGTACACCGAATAGTCCACGGAGTCGTCCGAAAGGTCTTTATCCGAATAGAACATGCGCAGCGCGCCGAAGCCGCCCTGCAACGCGCCGTGCTGAATGACGTGCGTTTCGCCCACTTCGCCTATGACGGTGGGAAGTGCGTCCTTGTAGCCGCCGAGATAATCGAGATATACCGAGGGCGTGAGCTTACCGTCGTTGAAGAGGTTGAGATACTCCTGCTCTTTGGAGTTGTTTTCGAAGTACTCGCGCATCGCGCCTTCGCCCTCTTCGAAGTCGGTTTCGTAATCGCTTTCGTAACCTTCGGCGTTATACGAATAGCTTCCGCCGTAAAAATAGCTTGCGCCGTAATCGTGGATTATGGTATTGTTATAAAATCCCGCGTCGGCAAGTTCGATGAAATGCTGCACGGTTTGGGGATACATGTTGCGATAGAGCTTGTAATTGAGCTGATAATCGGTGCCGTCGTACGAAATGGTTATAACGGCTTCGGGATGGGAAGAGGCGCAGCCCGACATAAAGGGCACTGCCGCCGCTACCGCAGCTGCGGCCGTCGCAGCGAGTATGCGTATAAAAGTCTTTTTCATATGGATTATCCTTATAATTGATACCCTATAATTTTACTTTAATTGTAAATAACAGTCAAGCAATTTGCAGAGCGAGCGGATTATTTTCAGTATTTTTTCGCAAAAAACACACAGCCGCACCGCGGTGCGCCGCGATGCAGGCGTAGCCGCGCGGCAAAAAGCGGCGAAATCAACCCGAAAGCCCGCCGCGCCGCGAAACATAATCTTTCATCATGTCGAAAGTCGAAGGGGACACGACGTGTTCCATCTCGCAGGCGTCCGCGTCGGCATCGGCGGCGTTCACCCCGTGCAGAATCAAAAATTCCCGTATGACGCAGTGGCGGGAATACACGCTTCGGGCGTATTTTTCGCCGGAGGGCGTAAGACGTATGTGCATGCCGTCGGTAACGACGTATCCGCCGTCGATAAGCAGCTTTACCGCCTTTTGCACCGCGGGTTGCGACACGCCCAAACGACGGGCTATATCTATGCGGTGGACGTTTTCTTCGCTGTCGGAGAGGATCAGAATGGCTTCGAGATAATCTTCGCCCGAACGGTTGTTTTTGGTATACATGGCATTCCTCCCGCCGCGCATACATATTAAATGCAGAGCGTTGCACCGCACATATGTGCCGTTTAACACCCTATACCGCACTTAATCTTCGCTGCCGGCCAATGCGTTTTCTCTTTCGGCCACGGCAAGAGCTTCAACCATTTCGTCGATGTCGCCCATCATGAAAGAATCGATGGAATACAGCGACAGACCTATACGGTGGTCGGTGACCCTGCCCTGGGGAAAGTTGTATGTGCGTATGCGTTCCGAGCGGTCGCCCCGCCCCACAAGACTTTTGCGGCGGGCGTCCTGTTCGGACTGGTTGCGACTGTTATAGTAATCGTAAAGGCGGGTGCGCAGCACCTTGAACGCCTTGTCCTTGTTTTTAAGCTGGCTTCTTTCGTCCTGGCACGTTACGACGATGCCCGTGGGGAAGTGGGTTATGCGGATGGCGGTTTCGGTTTTGTTCACCTTTTGCCCGCCCGCGCCCGAAGAGCGGTATACATCCACCCTTATATCCTCGTCGCGGATCTCCACCTCGACGTCCTCGGCTTCGGGCAGCACCGCCACGGTAGCCGTGGACGTGTGCACACGCCCCTGCGATTCGGTTTCGGGCACCCTTTGAACGCGGTGTACGCCGCTTTCGAATTTAAGCAGTTTGTACGCGCCTTTGCCGGCGACGTTGAACACGACTTCCTTTACTCCGCCGAGTTCGGTACGGTTTATATCCACCTCTTCGCACTTTAAGCGGTGGCGGTCGCAGTAACTTAAATACATTTCGTACAACTGCCCGGCGAACAGAGCGGCCTCTTCGCCGCCCGCCCCGCCGCGGATTTCGACAATGCAGTTGCGGTCGTCGTTCCTGTCCTTGGGCAGCAGTATAATCTTTATGCGCCCGCGTATGTCTTCAAGTTTTTGCCTGCACAGTTCGGCCTCTTCCTGTAAAAGCGCGCGCATTTCGGGGTCGGATTCGCTCTCCGCGGCGGCGGCCGCGCCCGACATTTCGTCCCTCACCCTGATATATTCGGCATATACCTCGGCGGGTTCCGAAAGTTCGGCCTGTTCCTTTGCGATCCCCGCCCACTGCACGGGATCGCCGATGACGGCGGAGTCGGCAAGCTTGGCCGAAAGCGCGGCGCAGCGGTCGCTTATCACTTTTAGTTTTGCTATTACTTTATCTTCTTCCATAAATATATAAACTTTTATCGGCGCGGACGCGCGCAGACGCCGCACGGCGGCAACGGCCGCTGGCCGCGGATGTGCTTTGCAACGCGGCGGCGATTTGCGGCGCGCAAAAACTTAAAAGGCTATTTTAAGTATCCTTTCCACGCCGGCGAAATCTTTTACCACCATTGCGTAGTCGCGCTTTTCGAAGAGTTTTAGCACCTCTTCGGCCTGGCCTTCGCCCACTTCGAGCATGAGCATGCCGCCCTTTACTATATAGCGCGAAACTTCGGACGCGAGCCTGCGGTAAAAATCGAGGCCGTCTTCGCCGCCGTCGAGGGCGATACGGGGTTCGAAGTTACGCACTTCGCTTTGCAGTTCGGCAATCTCGCCACTCTTAATATAGGGCGGGTTGCACACGATTATATTAAACCTGCCGTGCACCTTTGAAAACAGATCGCTCTGCACAAAGGTCACGTCGACGCCGTTGAGACGGGCGTTTTCGCGGGCGAGCATTATGGCCGCGTCCGACACGTCCGAGGCGGTGACGCGCACGTTCTTTTCGGCGCAGTGTTTGGCCACGGCAACGGCTATGCACCCGCTACCCGTGCAGAGGTCGAGCACCTTGTCGCCCTCTTCGGCCAGCTTTACCACCTGTTCGGCCAGCAGCTCGGTTTCGGGACGGGGAATAAGCACGCGCTCGTCCACCTTTATCGTACAGTCGTAAAAGCGGGTGTCGCCCACTATGTACCAAAGCGGCCTGCCCGTTAAACGCTTTTGCGCCAGTTCGTTGATGCGCTTGGCTTCGGAGGGCTTTACGACGTGCTCGCCGAAAGTGAGTTCGCTGCGGGGTATGCCCGTTGCAAGCGAATATATCCACTCGGCGTCGCTTTCGTCGATGCCGCTTTCGGCAAACCTGATTTTTGTTTCTTTAAGCATGGCGGAGAGTATGCCGCCCGTGATGAAATGCGTTTCGGCCATATCGGGGTCGGCGTCCATCTCCATTGCGGCGTTAAAGGCGGCGATGGCCACCTCCACCATTTCGGCGTCGGGTTCGCGGGTGGTAAGCGTTTTTTGCAACAGCATGCCGGGAGATTTGAACACGGCGGATACCGGCCCGTGGAACTTTGCAAGCAGTTTTAACACCTCGTATCCCGCGCCGGCAATGACGGGCAGCAGCACTATTTCGATGCCCAGCCGCGCGAGGGTGCGCAAAATGCCGTCGGCAATGTTGTTTACGCCGACCGCCCAATACACGAGGGAGATTATGGCTATATTGATTATAAGCACCAAAAAGAGGAACGAAGTGCCGCACCTGTCGTGTATGCGCGAACAGCCCATAACGTTTTCGGGCGTGAGCGGCAGACCTTTTTCGTAACAGTTTATGGTCTTGTGTTCGGCACCGTGGTAGCGGTACAGCCTTTTTATATCGGGAATGAACAGAATGAGGCCGAGGTACACCAAAAAGATGACAAGCTTGAACAGACCGAGCAGCAAAAACTCCCACAACGAGCCTGCAATCTGCGGCACAAAGCCCGACAGCCAGTTCACCAACACGTTAGGCAGCACCAAAAACAGCGCGACGGCCAGTATTATGCCGAGCACCGCGCCGACAAAAGTGGCGACCTGCATGACGTCGACTTTGAATTTATCGGCCAGCCATTTTTCTACCCTGCCCGGCTCGCCGTCGTCCTCGCCGCACACCTGCGCGCTGCGCATAAGCGTTTTTGTGCCGCGCACAAGCGAGGAGAACATGTTTACAACGCCGCGCACAAAGGGGATTTTTGCCGCCCTTTGCGCAGCCGCGGAACGGTTTAAGCGCAGCCGCTCGATCTGGATCTCCCCTTCGGGGTCGCGCACGGCCGTGCAATAGCAGGTAGTTCCCTGCATCATTACCCCCTCCATCACGGCCTGGCCGCCGACGGAGGTGCATTTTACTCTTTTATTTTTTGATTTCATCGACATTTCCGTTTTGCCATATCCTTGCGCGGCATTAGCCCGCGCGGACGGCGAGCCGTTTTATAAAACTCGCGCCGCCATACAAAAAACGGCTTCAAATCAATTTTTGAAGCCTGCCTTTTGTTTTTCTTTAAGATTTATCCGTTTGATTGTTGCCGCGGCAACAAGTTATGAGTTGCCGCGTCCCCGCGGAGCAATGCCGCGCACGATACCGCCGTCGGCCGCGCAAAGGGCACGACGATGCGGCAACGCATTTTTGCGGTAATGCGGCGAAACGGCCGACGCCCTCGCGGAACACGTCCGCGGAGACGCGCCGCCGGGATTTGCGTTGATACCTTTAAATTATATATTGTATCTTTTCTTGAATTTATCCACGCGGCCGCCGGTATCTACAAGCTTTTGCTTGCCGGTGAAGAAGGGATGGCACTTGTTGCAAATATCGACCTTTATAGTGTCGCCCTTTTTGGTGGTGCCGGTTTTGAACGTTGCGCCGCAGGCGCAGATAACCGTTGCCTCGTGATAATCGGGATGGATTCCGGGCTTCATTGTATATCACCTCGCTGTTTTTTCGATTTATGCTAAACCATTATATATAAAAAACACCTTTAAGTCAATTAATTTTTTGCCGCTGACAAAAAAAATACATTTTGCAAACAACGCAGGCTAAATTTGCGCAAAACGGGTAAATAGGTTGCTTTCCGCGCCGTTTTGCCGTATAATATCGGTGTATGGATAATTGGACATTGACCGGCCCCAAAACTTTGGCCAACAGACAACAGGGCGAACTGGCTTTGACGCCCGAACAGGTAAAAGTTAAAGTTACCCACGTTTTGCTGAGCAATTTCGACGCGCTTTGCTATTCGGGCGAGCTGCCCGTGGCCTACCCCAAGACGATAGGCCGCTATGCCGTGGGGATAGTTACCGAATGCGGCGAAAAGGCCTTTGGCATCGAAAAAGGCGCGAGGGTGTTCATCAAGGGCACCCGTCCCTGCGGAAAATGCCTGCACTGCAAGCGCGGCAACCCCGAAAACTGCGAGCATGTGCAGATTGCCGGCATAGATTTTGACGGCTTTTTGCGCGACTTTGTAACGTGCGACTACCGCAGAGTTGCCGCGCTGCCCGCCGAGGTGGACGACATAAACGCGCTGTGCATAGAGCATGTGGCCATGGCCGAAAATATTTACGACCAGCTGAATCTGCCCGCGGGCGGCAAGGTTGCCATAATAGGCGGCAACGCAACCGCGTTTATTTTGGCGCAGGTGGCGATGTACCACAAGCTTGTGCCCGTTGTGATATGCGACAACGCCCAGGCCGTGGAAAAATTTAAACACGCCGGCGTGTATTACGCCATGCTCACCGACGACGACCTTTACACGAACGTGGCCGAAGCCACAAGCGGCTTAAACTGCGACGCGGCCGTTTACATCTCTTGTTCGCGCATGAATCCCGACATCGCCTCGCGCGTGATAGGACGCGACAAGACGCTTGTTTTGGAGGGCATGGCCTCGCTTAAATTCAAGCTTGACTCCATCCCCCTCTTCCGACACAACACGCGCGTTATAACCGTTACCGACGGCTACGGCTATACGGAGTCGGCCATCAACATGATACTGCACGGAGCGATAGATTTGAACGCGTTCGGCAAACAGATACTTACCGAATTCGACCCCGCGCCCATACTCGAAGGCATGCTTTCAGACCTTTCGCACGGCACGAAGATGACGATAGCAAAACTTATATTTTAAAAAAGCGGACGGCGGCGCAATGCCGCCCGTTTTTTGCGCAAAACGCCCCGCCCGCGTACGCAAATATGTTCAAAACGGCGTTGTCTGCGGCATATCTGCGGGGCAATTACACTTATAAACCGAACACATGATAAAACTTATTGCAAGCGATTTAGACGGAACGCTGCTTCCGCCCACCAAAATAATGCCCGAAAACGCCTTTGCGCTGATAGAAAAAATGCACCGAGCGGGCACGGTTTTTGCCCCGGCCAGCGGCCGACAGCTGCCGAACATTAAAAAGATGTTCGCGCCGGTGCTTGATAAAATTGCCATAATCGCCGAAAACGGCGGTCTGGCGTGGATAGGCGGGCGGATAATTTTTTGCGACCCCACCCCCGCCGAGGGAGTTAAATACGCGCTGGATATAATAGATAAACAGCAGGGCCTGTATCCGCTGCTTTCGTGCACTGACTGCGCATACTACGCAAGCGGCCACGCGCCGTTCGTGGACACGCTTTTAAAGTCGTACTCTTCGGCAAAGCGGGTAAAAGACCTTAAAGAAGTGGCCGACCGCGAAACCGTTTTAAAAATTTCGGTATGGGACGAGCGGCCGTGCGCCGAGCACGGCGGCGTGATACTGCCGCCGCTGATAAAGGGAATGCGCGCGATGATTTCGGGCTATGACTGGCTGGACGTTTCGGCACCGCAGGCCAACAAGGGCAGGGCGTTCGACGCGCTCTTGCGATACATAGGCGCGAAGCGGGAAGAGAGCGTTGCCTTCGGCGACCACATGAACGACTACGAGATGCTGCGCGCGGCCGGCAGAGCTTACATACCCGAAAATGCCTTTTATAAACTTAAAGAGAGCGGCGCGGGCGAAATAATAGGCCCGCACCGCGAAATGAGCGTGATTAAAAAGATAGGAGAACTTGTGCAATGAAAATAATTATCGCCTCCGACATACACGGTTCGGCTTACTGGTGCAAAAAACTTACCCAAGCCTTCGAAGCCGAGGGCGCGGACAGACTGGCGTTGCTGGGCGACATACTCTATCATGGCCCGCGCAACCCGCTGCCGAAGGACTATTCGCCCAAGGACGTGGTTGAGCTGCTTGCCCCGCTTGCCGACAGGATAATATGTGTGCGCGGCAACTGCGACAGCGAAGTAGACCAGATGGTGCTGCCCTTTAACGTATCTTCGGACTATGCCCAGATACTTGCCGACGGGCTGAACATACACCTTTCGCACGGGCACAGAGCCGAGCCGCCCCTTAAAGCGGGCGACGTGTATCTTACCGGCCACACGCACGTGCAGCTTAACTGCGTCGAAAGCGGGGGATATATACACCTGAACCCCGGTTCGGTATCGCTACCCAAGGAGACCGGCAGACACGGCTATATCGTTTACGAAAACCGCACTTTCACTTTTAAGGACTTCGACGGCAACCAATTTGACGAAAGAAAGCTTTAAACGACGGCGCGACCCGCACATGCGGGCCGCGCCGTTTTTTTACGGATCGGGCGCAAAAGGCAGGACGCACAGCCCCGCCGCAAAAAATAAAAACACCCGCGCGGCGCAACTTTTGTTGCACCGCGCGGGCAACTTAAAGCGAAGTGCTATACTATGTTATTAATATTTTTTAATTGATCATATGTAATAAACCATGCCCACCACGAATGAAGATTTCCGGTAGAAATATAAAAATTTTCATTGCTGCAATTAAAAACCGTCCCTGTGTTTTCACCGACTATCGGGCCTGCATATGGATGCTCGCCATACAGCTTGCCCTCTTCAAGCTCATAACTGATATCCACCAGTAATAAATCAATATACGGCTCTTCCACAACCATATAAAATCCATATTCTTTACCGAAATATGAATA
>CALVWU010000002.1 GCA_944367955.1 uncultured Clostridia bacterium | reverse complement strand
CCTGCCCGGCGACGGACAGAACCGCGGCAAAGAGCGCGGAAGAGCCGTGTTCGTGCGCACGAAACAGGGCGGAAAAGCCGCCCGCACGACCGCGGACGACGAGAGCGCGAAACCTTACGACGACGAGAGCGCGGCCGCCGAAGCGATAGCCGACGCCGCCGAAAGCGAAAGGGAAAACGCGCCGCCCCGCCGCGAAAAGGTTGAAACGCACGGCGACGGATTTGACAAACAGAAGATAATAAAATATTTTAAAAGGCACCCCAAAAAGGCATTGGGCGTAAAGGCCGAAAGATTTTCGCCGACGCTTAAAGACGGTTTGAGCGCGAAACAGGTTGAAGAGAGATTTAAGCAGTTTTTGTTCAACGACACGAACAAAAAGTTTTCGAAGTCGTACGCAAGCATATTTATAGGCAACATCTGCACGTTTTTTAACCTTTTGTGCCTGTGCGCGTTCATCGCGCTGCTGCTTGCGGGGACTACCGGCTTTACGAACTACCTGGTAATTTTGATAACTTCGGCAAACATAATAATTGCCATAATACAGGAGATAATAGCCAAAAAATCCATCGACAAACTTTCGATAATGGGTTCGGCCACCACAAATGTCATACGCGACGGCGAGACGGCCGAGATACCTTCCACCGAAATAGTATTGGACGACGTAATAATTTTGGAGCTGGGCAACCAGGTTCCCGCCGACTGCGTTTTGGCAGAAGGCAGCGTGGAAGTGAACGAAAGCCTTTTGACGGGCGAAAGCGTACCCATTAAAAAGCAGCCGGGCGACATGCTGTATGCGGGAAGTTTTATAGCTTCGGGCAGCGGCAAGTTCCGCGTTGAAAAAGTGGGCAAGGAAACCTATCTTGAAAAGCTGACGGCAAAGGCGAAGAAATACCGCAGGCCCAATTCCGAGCTGATGAATTCGACAAAGCTGATAATAAAATGCATCGGCTTTTTGATAGTTCCCATTGCGATAGGCATGTTCTTTACCACCTACAACGCGCCCCTTTCGACCACCGCGCTGAGCGGCGTGTTCGATTACATCTTCCCCGCCGAAGTCAACTATGCCATTCAGCGCACATGCACGGTTGTTATAGGCATGATACCTTCGGGCATGATGCTTTTGACTTCGATGGCGTTGGCACTGGGCGTTATAAGACTTTCAAAGAACAACACGCTTGTGCAAGACCTGTATTCGATAGAGATGCTTGCGAGGGTAAACGTTTTGTGCCTTGACAAGACGGGAACGATTACCGACGGCCGCATGAAGGTGAACGACTGCGTTATTCTTAATACCCTCGGCGAGCATTCGTTAAAGGATATTATGGGGTCGATACTTTCGGCATTGGACGACAACAACCAGACTTCGATCGCGCTTTACAATCATTTCGGGCACAACGAAATGTTTACGCCGGTGGCAAAGCTGCCCTTTTCTTCGGCGAGAAAACTTTCGGCCGTAACTTTTTCGGAGCTGGGCACGTTCTGCATGGGCGCACCGGAATTTGTGCTTAAACCCATGCCCGCAAAGGTTGAAAGAATTGTTAGGCAGTATGCGCAGATGGGGCTGAGGGTGATAGTGCTTGCCCACTCCCCCGCCGCCATTGCGGGCGACAAGCTGCCCTCGGTTTTAAGACCGATAGCCATAATTTCGATTGCCGACAATATACGCGAGGACGCGATAGACACGATTCGCTGGTTCCGCGAGAACGACGTGGCCGTTAAAGTTATTTCGGGCGATAACCCCGTTACCGTTTCGGAAGTGGCCAAGCGCGCGGGAATTGAGAGCGCGGAAAAATATATTTCGCTTGAAGGATTGAGCGACAAGGAAGTTGAAAGCGTTGCCAACAAATATACCGTGTTCGGCAGAGTTACGCCCGACCAGAAGGCCATTTTGGTGCGCGCCATCAAGAGCGCGGGCAACACCGTTGGAATGACGGGCGACGGCGTGAACGATATTTTGGCCCTTAAAGAGGCCGACTGCGCGATTTCGGTGGCTTCGGGCAGCGAGGCGGCGAGAAACGTTAGCCACCTTGTGCTTAAAGACAACAACTTTGCCTCGATGCCAAAGATAGTGGGCGAGGGCCGAAGGGTTGTGAACAACATCAAAAATTCGGCGTCGCTGTATTTGATGAAGACGCTGTTTACGACCGTGCTCGCGCTTATATGCATGCTTATTCTGCACACGCCCTATCTGTTTATGCCCAGCAACATGCTGCTTTTGGAAGTGTGCGTAATAGGCGCGCCCTCGGTTGCGCTGTCGCTGCAACCCAACAAGGACAGGGTGCAGGGCAAGTTTATAACCCACGTTTTGAGCCGAAGCATACCCGGAGCGGTGGTTATGATTTGCTGCGTGATGACAATATATTTGATATATGTGTTCAACCCGCGCGAATACGAGGCATACTATGTGCCGATGTGCATGATGGCACTGACTTTTTCGGGCCTGGTTATGCTGTTCAGAGTGTGCCAGCCGCTGAACGTTTACAGAACTTCGCTGTTTTTGCTTATGGTGGCGGTTACCGCGGTTGCGCTGTGCGTTCCGTTTATTGGCGACATGCTGTACAACGTGAGCGACGAGGCCAAATGGTCGCTGCTGCACTGGGACACCACGAAGCTTTTGGTGCTGGCCGTGGTTACCGAAGCCGCATTCCCGCTTTCGAGCGGACTTATCAAAGTGATACAGATACTGCTGCCGTCATCCACCGGCAAAAAGCCGGACGTGCTTGAAATAGAGCACAGCGGCAGTCGGTATTGAGCATTCGCCCCCCCCCCCGTAAACGCGCCCGCGCCGGCAAAACGCCGGCGCGGGCTTTTTTCGGCGGTGTACGGCGGCAAACCCAAACGCGCATTCAAAAATCCCCGCAACGCTTGGTTGCGGGGATTTTTTTAACGATGTTCAACTTCAAAATGCGATAATTCGCGGCACAACGTCAATTATCGTCGTCGGTGTCGTCCAAAACGTCGTCGGCAAATTCGCCGTCTTCGGCGGGAGCTTCCTCCTCATTTTCTTCGCCGACTTCGCCAGCCACTTCCAAAGGGGCGGCTTCGAAATACTCCGCCTCCGCCGCGCCTTCGGCCGACTGTTCTTCGGGAACGTCGGACGCGCTCTCTTCGGGAGCCTGCACTTCGGATTCGTCGTCGCGTTCGGTTACGGCGACGGTGGCCACCTGACCGTCCTTTAAGCGCATCAGGCGCACACCCCTTGTGGCGCGGCCGATGGTTGAAATATCGGAACAGTGCATTCTGATGATTGTGCCGCCGTCGGAAATTATCATTATGTCGTCGTCGTCGGTGACCTGTTTTAAGTTGACGAGCGAACCCGTAAGTTCGTTGAACACGCCGGCCTTGATACCCTTGCCGGCCCTGCCCTGCAGACGGTAATCTTCGAGCTTGGAGCGTTTGCCGTAGCCGTTTGCGGCGACGGTGAGAATGTCCTTTGAAGGATCGACGACGAGCATATCGACAAGCCTGTCGTCCTCGCCGTCCAGCCTGACCGCGCGCACGCCCGCCGTATCGCGGCCCATGGCGCGGATGTCGCATTCGGCAAAGCGGATGCACTTGCCGCCGCGAGTGGCGATCATTATTTCGTCGTCGCCCGACGTGTGCTGAACGGAGATGAGTTCGTCGCCCTCGTTGAGCTTTATGGCTATTTTGCCGTTGCGGTTTATGCGGGCAAACTCGTCGACCGAGGTCTTTTTGATAAGGCCGTTTTTGGTTGCAAAGGCTATATAGCCGCGGCTTTCGCCGTCTTCGGCATGCTTTACGGCAATGAGCGCGTTTATCTTTTCGTCCTGAGCGACCTGAACGAGGTTTACTATCGCCCTGCCGCGCGCAGTGCGGGCGGCTTCGGGGATCTGATAGCCCTTGATGGAATATACCCTGCCGAGCGAAGAGAAGAGCAGAATGTCGTCGTGCGAGGAGCAGACAAACATACTTTCGACAAAATCTTCCTCCTTGGGTCTGTGGGCGGTTATGCCCATGCCACCGCGATGCTGCGCCTTGTATTCGGCAAGGGGCAGACGCTTGATGTACCCCGAATGGGTGAGGGATATTACCACCTGTTCGACGGGGATGAGGTCGGCGTCTTCGATGTCGCCGTAATCCACCGCTATTTCGGTTTTGCGTTCGGAGGGATATTTGCGCTTGATTTCGAGAAGGTCGGTTTTGATTATATCCAAAACGCGGCTTTCGCGGGCGAGAATATCTTTGTAGTCGGCTATTGCGGCCTCTAACGCGTTTAGCTCTTCGTTGAGTTTATCGACTTCGAGGTGGGACAGACGGTACAGCCTTAATTCGGCCACGGCCGTGGCCTGGCGTTCATCGAGTTCGAAGTTGGCCACGAGCTTTTGCACGCAGTCCGCCTTGTCCTTGGCGTTTTTGCACACCTCCACCACTTCGTCTATCGAAGCTTCGGCAATTACCAGACCGCGCAGAATGTGGGCGCGCTCTTCGGTTTTGGCGAGGTCGTAGCGGGTGCGGCGGGTGATTATATCCTTTTGATGTTCGAGATAGTAATAGATGAATTCCTTTAAGTTTAATATCTTGGGAGTGCCGTCGACGAGCGCGAGCATTATAAGGCCGTCGGAGATCTGCAAGTTGGTGTGTTTGTACAAGAGATTTAACACAACCTGCGCGTTGGCGTCCTTTTTGACCTCGATGACGATGCGCATGCCGTCGCGGTCGGACTCTTCGCGGATGTCGGAAATGCCCTCTATCCTCTTATCCTTTACGAGGTCGGCTATGGATTCGATGAGCTTGGCTTTGTTTACCTGATAGGGGATTTCGGTTACGACTATTCTCGTGCGCGTCTGGCTGCCGCTTTGATACTCTTCTATATCGCACTTGGAGCGGATTATTATATTGCCGCGGCCGGTGCGGTAGGCCTTGCGTATACCCCCCCTGCCCATTATCATGCCGCCCGTGGGGAAGTCGGGCGCGGGGATGTACGTCATGAGTTCGTCGATGTCTATATCGGGGTTGTCTATCATGGCGCACACGCCGTCGATGACCTCGCCGAGGTTGTGGGGCGGGATGTTGGTGGCCATGCCGACGGCGATGCCGTCGGAGCCGTTTACGAGCATGTTGGGGAAGCGCGAAGGCAGAACCGTGGGCTGCATGCCGGTATCGTCGAAAGTGGGATAGAAATCCACGGTTTCTTTATCGAGATCGCGCAGCATTTCGGAGGCTATTTTTGAAAGCCTTGCTTCGGTATACCTCATGGCGGCGGCGGGGTCGCCGTCCACCGAGCCGAAGTTGCCGTGGCCTTCGACGAGGGGCATGTTTATGGTGAAGTCCTGCGCGAGCCTTACGAGCGCGTCGTATACAGACAAGTCGCCGTGGGGATGGTATTTGCCGAGGCAGTCGCCGACGATGCGCGCGCACTTGCGGAAGGGCTTATCGGAATAGAGGCCGAGTTCGTGCATGGAATAGAGTATTCTGCGGTGAACGGGCTTTAAGCCGTCGCGCACGTCGGGAATGGCGCGGGACACGTTTACCGCCATTGCATAGGCGATAAAGGATTTTTTAAGCTCTTCGTCCACTTCGACTTCGAGCATCTTTGTCATGGCGAGGGTTTTGGCAAATTCCTCGGTGAGTTCGGGGCTGGTTATTTTTTTGGCCATTTTTTAAACCCTCCTTATACGTCCAGCTCGGCGACGAGCTTGGCGTTTTCTTCGATGAACTGGCGTCTGAGTTCAGGCTGTTCGCCCATGAGTATGCCGAACATTCTGTCGGCTTCGACGGCGTCGGCAACGTTTATTCTTACAAGGGTGCGCTTGGCGGGATCCATTGTGGTTTCCCAAAGCTGTTCCTTGTTCATTTCGCCCAGACCCTTGTAGCGTTGAAGTTCGAACTTCATTCCCTGATGGGTGTTGCGGAAGTCTTCCAATGCCTTGTCGTCGTAGAGATATAAATCTTCGATGCCCTTGCCCGAAACCTTGTATAAGGGGGGCTGGGCGGCATAGACGTGGCCGTTTTCGACGAGCGGGCGCATGTAGCGGAAAAAGAACGTTAAAAGAAGTATTCTTATGTGCGAACCGTCGACGTCGGCATCGGTCATGATTATTATGCGGTCGTAGCGCAGCTTACTTTCGTCGAAATTATCCTGAATGCCGCAGCCGAAGGCGGTTATCATGGCCTTGATCTCCTCGTTTTCCAAAACGCGGTTTATGCGCACCTTTTCGACGTTGAGTATCTTGCCGCGGAGGGGCAGGATGGCCTGAAAGCGGCGGTCGCGCCCCTGCTTGGCCGTACCGCCCGCGGAATCGCCTTCTACGAGGTAAATTTCGCAAAGTTCGGGGCGTTTATCCGAACAGTCGGCCAGCTTGCCGGGAAGCTTTGTTGACTCCAACACGCCCTTTCTGCGCGTTTCCTCGCGGGCGAGCCTGGCCGCGTCCCTGGCCCGCTGCGCGGTTATGCAGCGCATTACAAGCTCGCGCGTTTCGGCGGGATGTTCTTCGAGATAGGTGCCGAATTTGTCGGTTACGGCCTTTTGCACGAAGCCGCGGACATACGTTGAGCAGAGCTTTGCCTTTGTTTGGCTTTCGTACTGGGCGTCGGCTATCTTTACCGAAACGACGGCCGTTATGCCCTCGCGCACGTCCTCGCCTGAAAGTTTTTCGTTTTCCTTTAATATGTTAAGCCTGTGGCCTGCATCGTTTATCACCTTAGTTAAAGCGGCCTTGAAGCCGTCGAGGTGGGTGCCGCCGTCGGGCTGACGGATGTTGTTTGAAAAGGGGAATATCTGTTCGGCATAGCCGTCGTTGTACTGAATAGCTACTTCCAAAAACCTGTCGTCGCCCTCGCTGTATTCAAAGTATACGGGAGAGGCAAACAACACGTTTTTGCCCTTGTTTATGTCTTCGATAAAGTGCACGACGCCGCCGGCATAGCAGAAAGTATCGCTGCGCACGTTTTCGCCGCGATAGTCTGCAAGGGTGAGCGTAAGGCCCTTGTTGAGGTAGGAAAGCTCCCTTAAAAGAGTTTTAAGCGTTTCGTAGTTGAAGTCTATCGTTTCGAACATGGTGGCGTCGGGATGGAAACAGATGGACGTGCCCGTTTCGCCGGTATCGGCAACTATCTTTAACGGCTCTTCGGGAACGCCGCAGTGGTACACCTGGCGGAACTTGTGCCCCGCCTGGCAGACTTCGGCCACGAGGGTATCCGAAAGCGCGTTTACGCAGGATACGCCCACGCCGTGCAGACCTGACGAAATTTTATAGCCGCCGGCCTTGTTGCCGCCGCCGAACTTGCCGCCGGCGTTGAGGTTGGTGAGCGCGAGCTCGACGCCGGAGATGCCCTCCTCTTCGTTTATGCCTGTGGGAATGCCGCGGCCGTTGTCCTTTACGGTGCAGCTGCCGTCCGCGCTTATTATAACGTCTATCCTGTCGCAGTAACCGGCGAGGGCTTCATCGATGGAGTTATCGATAACTTCCCTTACGAGGGTGTGCAGACCGCGCTCGTCGGTGGGGCCGATATACATGCCGGGATGCTCCCTTACGGGTTCGAGACCCTTTAAGGCCTTTAAGCTGTTGGCATCGTAGGTGGAGTTGATTTTTTCGGGCATTTCGCTACCTCTTGAAAATTGAAATATCAGTTTTGAATTATTATACCATATTATAATAATAATTGCAAGTTTTTGGCGGCCGAACGGCGCAAAAACAGCAAAAAACGGGCCGAAAAAAGAAGGATTTTTAATGCATTTTAAGGCGCGCGGAGGGACATACTTTTTTTATGGAAAAAAGTTATTGCGATGGCATTGAAAAACACATCGCGCGCGGGGATTTTTTGGAGTGCCCGCGCTGCGGAAACCACGTTTGCATGAGGTGCGCGCACGAAAACGGCGGCGTATGCCCCCACTGCTTTTCGCCGCTGAAAAGATTTAACTGACGGTTATTCGGCCGCCGAACGGCGGCCGAATAACCTCCCGACAGAAAGCCGCCGCGCGACTGCCTGACAGACAGCGCGCGGCGGCTTTGAAACTTATTGCCGTTCGGCATAACCTTCGGGCAGATAGCATTTTATCTGCTCGAAACGGTCGAAATATTTTTCAGCTTCGGCCGCGTCCCCGCGCGCGGAAAAGTATTCGGCGCGAAGCTGCGTGAGGATTATAAAATTTACATCGTCTTCGGGCAGCTGCGGCAGATCGAAGAGCAGAGCTTGCGGAATGTTTGCAAGGGGAACGCCGCCGTTTACCATGCCCTGCGCGCGCAGCACGGCGAGCATCACGCGGGACGAATCGGTGAGGCGGATGAGTTCCGACGCGACAAGGCCGTCGTTTTTGCCCTCCCCTTCGCAAGGTACGGCGTTGACTATCAAAAGATAGGCCGAATAGGGCGCGAGCGCGGCG
The DNA here is from genome assembly GCA_944367955.1 of uncultured Clostridia bacterium. Taxonomy (GTDB): domain Bacteria; phylum Bacillota; class Clostridia; order Christensenellales; family Borkfalkiaceae; genus Coproplasma. The sequence continues at coordinate 38,194 of CALVWU010000002.1, read as the reverse complement.
AACGCCGAAGGCATCGCCGAAGTACACAGAGCCGCGACGCCGAGCGCGAAAGTTATCGCATTGACGGCGAGACCGCCCAAACTTGTTGCGAGCATGCGGGCGCGCATGGACTTGCTGCCGACGGGATCGACGCTTACGAACGAGCTTTTGAACGGCCGCCAGCGGGAGAGCTTTACGCGCATTTTGCAGCACAGCCCGGCGACGAGATGACCGCACTCGTGCAACACGTCGCAAAACGGCACCGACGCGGCAACGAGCAGCACATATATTGCGGCGAGTGCGTCATGGCCTGCTTTGAAAAGGTCGGCGCGCACGCAGAACACATATCCCGCCGCGACGGCAAGGACGAGCGCGGCGACAACGCCGGCCGCGGTGATTAATTTAGCTTTCATGGTCAAGTTTTGAAAGGACGTAGCCTTCGAGGTTATCTTTTTCGGACACGGTTATGCGGTCTATGCCGAGCATCTCCATTACTTCGCACATCAACAGACAGCCGCCGCCGATAAGGTCGGCGCGCCTGGGTTCCATGCCGGGCATCGCCTTTACCTGCTCGACGGAGAGGGACAGGATTTTATCGGCGAGCGATTTCGCCTCGTTTAAAGTTATGGTAAAGCCGTCGGTTTTTGAGGGATCGTACACTTGGAGGCCGAGCGATACCGAGGCCATGGTAGTGGCTGTTCCGCCTATCGCGTACACCGCAAGCCCGTTTGCCCGAACGCCGCCGTATTCGGCTATTGCACCGCGGATATATGCCGACAAAGCCGACTTATCCCGCCCGCAGGCATCGTAAAGTTTTACCGTGCCCACGTTTGCGCTGTGCGAATATATTCTTTTGCCGCCGCGTTGCAAAGTTATTTCGGTGGAGGCTCCGCCGACGTCTATTATGCCGCCGTCGCCGAAACCTATCGCGCCGAGAATGCCTATGCGCGCCTCCTCTTCCCCCGATATTACGTCGACATCCACGCCCGCGACGTCGCGGACGAGCGAAACGAATTCGCGCGTGTTGGAGGCCGAGCGCACGGCCGCCGTAGCAAAGGCGTATATCCTTTGCGCGCCTTCGGAAAGGGCCGCGCCGACAAATTCGCTTACCGCAGCGGCCGTGCGGCGCATGGCGTCGCTCCCCATAACGCCCGTGGCGATAAGCCCTTCGCCCAAACGGGTGGTGTTCAGCCGTTTATATAAAGTTTTTCCGTCCGCCCACATCATCAGGCGAACGGAATTCGATCCTATATCTATTGCCGCTATCTTCATACTCTTTTATGCGGGGCGGTAACCGTGTTGAAGGGCGAGGATATACAAAATTTCGTCCTTGTTCAGCTCGTAATTTTCAAGCCAGTCGGAACCCTCTTCGATTTGAGCGAGGATACTTTCGTATTCGCTTTGCAAACGGTCTCTGCGCGCTTTCAACACGCATATATCGATTATCTGATATATGACGACGGCGAAGAGAATGACTATTAAAATAATGCCCGCAACGGTTACGCCGGCTATTATTCTTTTGCGCTTTTCTTCGTTTTGCACACCGATGACCCCTTTTTATATTTTTCTTCGATTTTATTATACACTTTATTTACAAAAAATGCAACAATAACGTGCAAACTTTTCAAATAAATGACTATTCCGGCGGCCAAAGCGACGAACATATACGCCCTTATGCCGTTAAAATTGCAGATATACGACAAAAACAGAAAATATGCCGTTAAAAACGCGAAGTATAAAATGTCGCACACCAACGTTGAAATGCGGGCGGGGAGCGAGTTTTTTGCAAAAACAAGACAGGCCGCGCGGCGCAAAACGAACATTGCGTCGTAAAACACCCCGCTTGTCGCGCCGCAGGCGGCGCACACCAATACCGCGGGCAGGCCGCTCATTTAAGCAGCCTTTTTTTAAGGCCCTCGCCGCCCGAATACTTTACGGAAATTATCGACCCCGTGGCCGAAAACGCCCCGGTCTGCTTTGAAAAGGCCGTTATCTTCATGCCCGAACCGCCTATCGTTATTCTTCCGCCCGCGATGGTCAAGGTCATTTTTTCGGGGGAAAATTCGCGCACCCCCTCTATCCCCGTGGCGACTACCCGCCTTTTGTTTTCGATTGAAAGAGTGTGTTCCGCCGCCACTCCGTTGCTCTCCTGCATATCCCCCTCCTTTACTCTTTACTATACAATTTAATATATTATATGCGGCGGGGAAATATGCCGAAAGTTACCGGCCGCGGCCGGCAGAGGCAAGGTCGGCTATTATAAGCTTGACGTGCGCCACCTGCTCTTCGGTAAGACCTTCGACGCTGACGCAGTTGCCGCCGCCCGTGCCGAGAAGATAGTCGCACGACACGTTGAAAAAGCGCGCGATTTTTACAAGCATGTCGATAGACGGCTGGATATTATCGTTTTCCCAATTTGAAACGCACTGCTTGCTTACGCCGAGCCGCTTTGCAAGCTCCACCTGCGTTATATTGTATGAAAGCCTTAAACTTTTGATTTTTTCGTTGAGCATTCGCCTACCGTAAGTCTATTTTTTGAATACTATTATAAATTATTTATTGACAAATAATAAATACAATAGTATACTAATAATTGACCATTGTCATATACGGCAAATACAATGTCAGAGGAGAAACCTTTATGAAAGCAAAAAAGTTTTTGGCACTGATTTTCGCCGGGGCGGCGTGCATTTCGCTTGCGGCATGCGACGCGGAGACACACACGCACACGTTTTCGGACAAGTGGAGTTTTGACGAAAACGAACACTGGCACGAAGCGACGTGCGACGACACCGACGAAGTGAAGGACAGGGGCGCGCACACATACGAAAACGGAATATGCACCGTGTGCGGCGCGGAACAGCCCGTTGTTTTGACGGAGGACACCGATTTTGACGCGCTTGTTTCGGACAAAGTGACAAAGGACGAATGGATAGCGGCCTTTGCCGAAACGGGTAAGAACGACGTTACCATAAGGTATATAAACGAGGGTCACGGCTACGACCTGAAATACTTTAAAGACGAAGACGGCGACAGCCGGCTCACCCACATGGAATTCGAAGGACAGCATACCTATACCGAAAAGACGCCCGAAAGCAGATGGTCGTATACAAACATGGATCCGACGACGGGCGAAATTTCGGACAGCTTTATAAAATACGACTTAAACACGATGCCCGACGGAATGCGCGAGGAATATATTGAAATTTTTGACAACTGGATGGCCAGCTACACCATGGTGTGCCCCGACCTTAGCGAATTTTACGATGAATTTACATACGACGACGAAAAGGGTGCGTACGTTTATAACGGAAACAGCGATAGGGATTCGAACGAACACATAACGACAAATTCCATTATGGAATACTGGAATGCGGAGTATTGGAGACTGGAAGTTAAAATTGTGGACGGAAAGCTTGCCATGGTGAAATCGGACATGGTGATAAATCCGACTGGATGCACATATTTTTACGACTACGGAACGACGGAAATAACGCTGCCCGACGCGCAGACGGTTGATATTTCGCAGATGATGTAAAAATACCTTAGGCGCATCGAAACACAAAAACCGACGCCGCCGCAGAGCTGTTTGCTCTGCGGCGGCGCATTTTTATTGCTGTTTTGAATTTAACAATCTGTTTACCCTGTCGACGGGAAAGCTGTCGGCAATATCTTCGACGACATAATCGGTTGCGGACAACCGCTTCCAACCTTTAAGCCGCAGAAATTCTTCGACGGCGCGGCTGTCGATCGTAACCTTTCCCCCGCCTGCGGGATGGCGGTTGCTTGAATGCTTTTTAACGCCGGATACCCAGTACTCTTCGCCGCTTTCGACATCGAAATAATTGCCCTGCGCGCCCCTGCATCTTTGCAGCGCGCGATCGTTGAAGTAGATGGTTTTGCCCGACTTCGACATGCGGACATAACCTATCCACGCGGGGCCGTCGTCCGACCAGCCGCTTTTGAGTTCGACGTACATCAATCTGTCCATATCATCCCCTTAAAAAGCGGCGTTTGCCCGCCTTATGCCAGGCCCTTTCTTATTTTGGCGGCGGCCTTTGCGCGAAGTTCGCTGTCGAGTATGCGCTTGCGTATGCGGATATTTTTGGGAGTAACTTCCAACAGTTCGTCGTCGCCGATAAATTCGAGGCACTCTTCGAGGCTCATCTTTTTGGGAGTTATAAGCCTTAACGCGTCGTCGGAGGCCGACGAACGGGTGTTGGTGAGATGCTTGGTTTTGCAGACGTTTACGTTAATATCTTCGTTTTTGGGGCTTTCGCCTATCACCATGCCCTCGTATACGGGAGTGCCGGGGCCGATGAACAGCGTGCCGCGGCCCTGCGCGTTGTACAGGCCGTAAGTTACGGCTTCGCCCGTTTCGAACGCGACGAGCGAACCCGTGCTGCGGCGGCTGAGATCGCCCTTGTAGGGCTGGTATTCGAAGAAGGTGCTGCTCATTACGCCTTCGCCCTTTGTGGAGGTTAAAAATTCGGATTTGTAGCCGAAGAGACCGCGGGCGGGAATGAGGAATTCGAGGCGGGTGCGGCTGCCGACGGCGGACATGTGCAGAAGTTCGCCCTTGCGGTTGCCCATGGACTGGAACACCGCGCCCGAAGCTTCTTCGGGAATGTCCACTATGAGCCGCTCGACGGGTTCGTATTTTTGACCTTCGACGTACTTATACATTACCCTCGGCGTGGATACCTGGAATTCGTAACCTTCGCGCCGCATGTTTTCGATGAGAATGGACAGGTGCATTTCGCCCCTGCCGCACACGCGGTAGCTGTCGGCGGAGTCGGTTTCCTCTACGCGCAGCGAAACATCCTTTAACAGTTCCTTGAACAGCCTTTCGCGCAGATGCCTGGTGGTTACCCACTTGCCGTCCTTGCCGGCGAAGGGGGAATCGTTGACCGAAAAGGTCATTTCGACCGTGGGTTCGGTTATCTTTACGAATTTGTGCGCCTCTACGCAGTCGGGAGAGCACACGGTGTCGCCGATATTTATTTTATCGAGCCCCGAAAAACATACGATGTCGCCAGCCTTGGCCTCGTCGCAGTTTACGCGGCTTAAACCTTCTATCTGATAGAGATTGACTATCTTGCCGCTTTGACGGAGAGACTGGTTGTTGTAGTTTGTTACCACCACCGACTGACCGGCCTTTACCGAGCCGCGCTCGATGCGGCCTATGCCTATGCGCCCCACATAGTCGTTATAGTCGATGGACGAGCAGAGTATCTGCGCGGGGCCTTCGACATCGGCCTCCATGGGGGGGATGTGGTTTAAAATGGTTTCGAACAGGGGCGTCAAGTCCTTGCCGGGGATATCGAGATCGAGGGTGGCCGTGCCGTCCCTGCCCGAACACCACACCACGGGGGACATCAGCTGGTCGTCGGAGGCGTCGAGTTCCAACAAGAGCTCTAAAATTTCGTCCTTCACCTCGTTTAAACGGGCGTCGGGGCGGTCGATTTTGTTCACCACGATTATGAGGCGGTGGCCCATCTCCAATGCCTTTTGAACGACGAAACGGGTCTGGGGCATGGGGCCTTCGGCGGCGTCGACGAGGACGAGCACACCGTTTACCATCATCATTACCCTTTCGACCTCGCCCGAAAAGTCGGCGTGGCCGGGAGTATCGACGACGTTGATCTTTACGCCCTTGTAGTGTATGGAAGTGTTTTTTGCGAGTATGGTTATGCCCCTTTCGCGTTCGATGGCATTGGAGTCCATCACTCTCTCTTCCACCGACTGGTTTTCGCGGAAGGTGTGGCTTTGTTTTAACATGCCGTCCACGAGCGTGGTTTTGCCGTGGTCTACATGGGCTATTATTGCTACGTTGCGCAAATCTGTTCTTAACATGTGTTATACCCTTTAATAAACTTTAAAACGGTATTATTTTATACTTATGTATAACTTTTGGCAAATCGTTTTGCGTTCACTTTTTATAAAACTGAGTTTTTGTTTGCCGTTCAAATAACTTTAAAATAATTTGCATGCACTGCGCGGGGCCGTCGCCCGATTCGAAGGCATGGGACAGAAAGCAGGCTTCGTATACCGCGTTGGTGATGGGCAGCTCGATTCCGTGGCGTTCGCCCAGCTCCTTCATGGCTTTGGCCGTCATTACGCCTTCGGCAAGCTTATCGAACTTTACCCCGCGGGACATCAGTTCGCCGAAACGACGGTTGTTGGAATAGGGCGAAAAGAGAGTGGTTTCGTAATCGCCGAGATGCGCCAGCCCGTACGCCGAATTGAAGTTGCCGCCCATGGCCTTTATCAACGACGCCACTTCGAACGCGCCGCGGGCCATGAGCGGGCCTTTGAGCGCGGTATATCCGCAGCCGTCCAAAACGCCCGCTACTATGCCCAGCACGTTTTTTGCCGCCGCGCCGACTTCGGTGCCCACGAGGTCGTTGCCGTAATAAAAGCGGATGAGGCTGCTTTTGAAACTGTCGGCAAGATATTTTGTGAGCTCGCCGTTTACGCTGTCGATGAGCATGCAGTTGGGTATGCCCTGCGTGAACGCCTGAATATGGCCGGGGCCGACCCATACGGCCGTATCGCGCGCGGGCACGCCGCACTCCGCGGCGACTTCGGACAGGCGTTTGCCCGTTCCCTCTTCGATGCCCTTCATGCACAGCACGAACTTTTTGCCCGCTGTGCCGCAGGACACGACCTTGGGCAGAAAGGAGCGCAGAGCCTGCGCGCTGATGGAAATTATTATGACTTCGGCATGTTTTACGGCGAGCGCGAGATCGCAGGTCAAGGTTATGGAGTCGTCGAGAGTGACATACTCGTTCGCGCCGGTGTTTTTTAGAACCTCGTACGACTTGCGGCCGCTTTCGCCCCACAGTATTACGTTGTTATTGAGTTTTGTGGCCTGATACCAGGCGAGGAACGAACCCCACCTGCCGCAGCCTAGAACGGAGATATTCATAGTGTTTTACGCTCGGAAAGAGCGCGGGAAAGGGTAACTTCGTCGGTGTATTCCAACTCGCCGCCTATGGGTATGCCGTGGGCGAGGCGGGTGACGTTTACGCCGAGGGGTTTTAAAAGTTTTGCTATATACATGGCGGTGGCTTCGCCTTCGACGTCGGGATTGGTGGCCATTATAACCTCTTTTACCGTTCCGTCGATGCGGGCCAGCAGCTCTTTTATGCGTATATCGTTTGGCCCGACGCCGTCCATGGGGGAGATTACGCCGTGGAGAACGTGGTAAACGCCCTTGAACTCGCGCAATTTTTCCATTGCGACGACGTCGCGCGGATCCTTTACCACGCAGATGACCGACTTGTCGCGCGAACGGCAGATTTCGCACACTTCGGATTCGGTGAAGTTGCCGCAGACCTTGCAGTAGCGCACTTTGCGTTTACACTCAGTGATGGCCGCGGCGAAAGCTTCGGCTTCGGCCGCAGACATGCTTATCACCTTATAGGCATAGCGTTGCGCCGTTTTTTTGCCGACGCCGGGGAGTTTTGAAAACTCGTTTATAAGCCTGCCTATCGGCTGAATGAAAAGTTCCATGCGCTCCCCTTACATAAGGCCGCCCAAGCCGCCCATATTTCCGAAGGGGCCCATCTTTTCGTTATAGACCTCCTCTGCCTTTTTATAGCCGTCGTTTATTGCGGCCATTATAAGGTCTTCAAGCATTTCAACGTCGTCTTCGTCGCCGAGATCGACCGTGCCCGCGAGATTGGAACCGAATTCGATGCCGTTTATCATCTTTTTGGCGTTCATGTAAACGACCACCGTTTCGTCGCCTTCGACGCCGCCGCCGGAAGTGCCCACTATTTCCCAGTCTTCGAGTTCCTTATCCACTTCCTGCATCTGTTCCTGCATCTTTTGAGCCTGTTTTACGAGGTTTTGCATGTTGCCCATGCCGCCGCCTTTGAATGCTGACATTTTGGGTTGTTTCTCCTTATCGTCTGATTATTTTTATGTGCCGAACGCCGCAGGACGTTCGCTTTTTACAAATTTTATTTTATATCTATATCTATGCCCTTAAAGTTTTCCTTTAAGCGGCGTTCCGCGCTCTCCCACTTGCTTTCGCCCTTGGGTTTAAACTTTACCTCGTGCGAGAACACGCCGAGGGAGGAAAGAGCTTCGGAGATGAAACGGGAATTTTCGGGACGGTTCAACGCCTTGAACACGGCCTCGGTATCGGTATACAATATGAGCGTATCGCCTTCGAAAGAACTTTCGAGATCCATGCACAGGGTGAACAGCACGGCGTTGCGGCGGGTGGTGCGGAAGAGCTTTAACAGCCTGCCGAACACCTTGCCCTTTTCCTCTTCGGTGAGCGAACCCGCGTGTTGCGGAGGTGGAGCTTCGTCCCACAGCGCGGGCTGGCTTATATCCGCAGATGGCGCAGCCGCGGGCGGGTCGGACTTTTCGCCGAAGGGACTTTCTTCATGCGTGCTTGAAAGCTTTGAAATTCCCGCCGCGCGCCCTTCCTCTTTTGAAGGCTGCGCGGCCGCAGGCGCGCTTTTTGTATTTTGAACGGTCTTTTCCCCGCCGTTTTGCGCCGGCCTTTCGGCGGCGGGCGCGGGCTGCACTCCTATACCTTCGCTTATCCTGCGTTCGAGAGTTTCTATGCGGGAGATGAGGCTGTCGATATTGTAGTCGCTGTCGGGCAGAGAGCTTTTTAATACGGCTGTTTCGAGCGTTACAGCTCCGTTTACGGCATAGCGCATATCGTTTTCGCACGAGGCGAAAATTTCGGTTACGCGCAGTATCTTGTGCCCGTCGCCCGCCGCGGCGACATCGGCAAGATATGAAAACCTGTCCTGCGGCAGGCTTAAAATTTCGCGCGCGTTTTTGCACAGCTTGGCCACGGCTACATTATTAAGGAAAGTAAGAATATCCTTACATAGCGTACCCACGCCCTTGCCCGTGGAGAGAATGCTTTCGGTTTGGGCGAGCGCGGACGAGGCGTCGCCCGAAAACATGCTTTTTACAAGCGAGGCGACGGAGGCAAAGTCGGCCGCGCCGAGCACGGCGGTGACGTCGGCATAGGTCAATTTGCCCAGGGTATACGAAGCGCACATATCGGCAATGGACAAGCTGTCCCTTGCGCTGCCCGCGCCAGCGCGGGCGATGGCGGAGACCGCCTCCTCTTCGTACTCCTTGCCCGTTTTATCGAACACGCGCTTAATTAAAGATTCGAGGTCTTCGCGCGGGATTAGTTTGAAATCGAAGCGCATGCAGCGCGAAAGGATGGTTGCGGGGATCTTTTGCGGTTCGGTTGTGGCGAGTATGAACACGGCGTGGGCGGGCGGCTCTTCGAGCGTCTTTAAAACAGCGTTGAAAGCCGAGGGCGACAGCATGTGAACTTCGTCGATTATATATACCTTTTTAGAGCCGGCCACGGGCGGATACTGCACCTTTTCGCGCAGGTCGCGCATTTCGTCGACGCCGTTGTTGGATGCCGCGTCGATTTCAACCACGTCCATATTGGCGGGCGAGGCGAGAGCCTTGCACACTTCGCACTTACCGCACGGCGAACCGCCTACGGGGTGCAGACAGTTTATCGCGCGGGCGAAGATTTTTGCAAGAGTGGTCTTGCCAGTGCCGCGGGGACCGCAGAACAGATACGCATGGCCGACCTTGCCCGATTGGATCTGATTTTTTAAAATTTTAACGATGTGTTCCTGACGCACCACTTCGTCGAAAGTTGAGGGACGGAATGTGCGGTAAAACGCTAAGTAGGCCATATCATCCTCTTAAAATTTTTTGCAGTTTGCCCTTTGAGCGGGCGATGGCGTTATCCACGCTCTTATAATTTTTTCCGACGGCGGCGCAGATCTCGTTCATGCTTGCGCCGTCGACGTACAGCGTCATCACCCTGTACTCGAAGGGCGAAAGGCTGCGCTTTAAAAGATTGGAAAGTTCGCTTAAATTTTCGCTGTTTATAAGGCTGTCTTCGGGACTGAACGCGCGGGAAACTATTTCGAGCACTTCGCCGTCGATGGGAAGAGAGCTGTTCAAAGCCTGGTTTTTGCCGCTGAGCGAGCGTTTTACGGCGTCCACCATGCGGTTTTTGATGCAGGCGTAGGCGTAAGACGAAAAGTCGCCGCCTTCGAACGTGAGCATGGCGGAATACAGCCCGCACATGCCCTCCTGCACGAGGTCTTCGGTTTCGCCGCCCGAAAGAAAGAACCGGCGCGCGACGCGCAGAACGACGGGTTTGTATTTGTTTAAAAGTTCGTCGCAGGCGCATTTATCGCCGCCCCGGAAGGCGGATATGAGCTGAAAATCGGTCATAGGCGGGTTTTTACAACCTCGTACGCGGCTATGCCGAGAGCGACGGAGGCGTTGAGGGAATTTACTCTGCCGCGCAGGGGTATCGAAAGAGTGAAATCGCACTTTTGGCGGGTGAGCCTTTTTACGCCGCTGTCTTCGCCACCGACGACGAGGGCGACGTTGCCCGAAAGATCGGCGGAGTAGATGTTTGTGCCGTCGGCTTCGAGCGCGTACAGCCAAAAGCCGCTGCGTTTAAGCTCGTCCACGGCGTTGTTTAAAGAATTTACCTTTGCCACCTTTATGTGGTTGGCAGCCCCCGCGGAGATGCGTATCACCGATTCGGTTACGGACGCGCTGTTGTTGGCGGGAATGACCACTCCGTCCGCCCCCGCGCATTCGGCCACCCTGATTATGGAGCCGAGGTTGTGCACGTCCTCTATTCCGTCGCAGAGCACCACGAAGCCGCGCCCCGGCGCGCAGGAGGATATTATGTTTGAAAGAGATGAGTATGAATAGTCGGCCGCAAGAGCTATACAGCCCTGATGCCTGCCCGTGACCGAGCGGGCGTCGAGCGTTTTTTTATCGACGAACTGTACCCTTATGCCCGCCTTGCGCGCCATGGCGAATATGGCAGCAAGCGAACCCTGCGGGTTCTTTTCGATCATTATTTTTTCGACTTCGGCACCGCTTTTTATGAGTTCCGTAACGGCGTTTCTGCCCTCAGTTTGCATTGTTTTCTTCCTCTAAAAGCTCGTATATACGCTGTGAGTTGCCCGTGAGATACAAAAATCCGAGCACCGCTTCGAAACCCGTAGAGCGGTTGTATTCGGCGACGCCGGCGTTTTTGCTCTTCGTGGCCTTTTTTGCATTGCGGCCGCGCAGAAAAATTTCGCGTTCTTCGGGAGAGAAGCGCGGTTCGAGCCGCTTTAAAAGCTCGCTTTGGCCGCGGGCCGACACGCTGGCCGAGGACTGCTTTTGCAGTTCAGCCGGTCTTTTATCGCTTTGCAGCACGAGTTTTGCGCGGACATAGAGCGAATATACCGCGTCGCCCACAAAGGCCAGAGTTACGGGTGAAAGTTGTTTTGCCTGCCCCGCGGGCAGCGAATTTTCGGCATTAAACATATTTATGTTTAAATTATAGCACTTTTGCATAAAAAATGCAATCGTAAAGTAAGATATAGCGTGAAAATGTTGATATTTGAAAAACGCCGCGCGGCCGCGTCTGCGGCAATCGCGCTGACGATCGCTATGTGCGGAACGGGAATGGGGCTTACGGCCGCCGCCGCGCGCCCGCGTACGGCGGCGGCAATAGTGATAGACGCAGGCCACGGAGGTATTGACGCGGGAGTATGCGGCGTTAACACGGGCGTAAAGGAGAGCGACATTAACCTTGCCATAGCCAAAAGACTGCGCTCGCGATTTGCGGGCGCGGGCATGGACTGCGTGATGACGAGGACGACGGGCGCGGGACTTTACGGCAGCACGGCCAAGGGCTTTAAGATGCGCGACATGCAAAAGCGCAGGCAGATAATAGAGGACTGCGACGCGTCGATGGTGATTTCGATACACCAGAACACCTGCGCGCTGCCTTCGCGCAGGGGAAGCCATGTATTCTTTGACAAAGACAGCGCGGGCGGCAGGGAGCTTGCGCTGTCCATTCAGAGCCGAATGAACGCGCTGTACGGCGGAGAATGCGACAATTCGGCCCTGGCGGGCGACTATTACATGCTTAAATGCACAAGCGAGCCTTCGGTTATAGTCGAATGCGGGTTTTTATCCAACGCCGAGGACGAAAAGCTGTTGAGCGATCCGCAGTATATCGAGAGGGTGGCCGACGCGATATTCAGCGGAGTGATATATTATCTTGCATAGCGAAAAACGGCGGAAAATTCCGCCGTTTTTTATTGTTTAAAGCATATGTGCGGGGCAATCGGGTTTTTGCCGCGCGTTAAGACATGAGAATGACAAACATTGCGACAAACGCGAAAATTACCGCGAGAGCGGCGATGACGCCGAATACGCCGACGACCATATCGACGGCGCGGCGGGTTTTAGGCTGTTCGTCCTGAACGCCGTCGAGCGAATTGAGGTTATAGGCGAGCTTGCCGACGCAGCCCGAAAAGAACATTCTGAACCCGACGTAAGAGTACGACGCACAAAATTCAAACGCGGCTAGCCCGACCAGCAGGGCAAGTATAAACAGCAAAACGCCGATGGCCTCGCCCGAAAGCATCACGCTTATCGCCCAATATTCCAATCCGAGCGTACCGCCGAAGAACACGGCGTACATTAAAAGAGTGGCCAGCCTTATGCCCACGCCGCCCTTTTGAAAGGCGCGCACGCCGAAGCGGTGGCGTCTTTCGAGCGAAAACAACATACTCAAAAATTTCATGCTCCCTCCTCTGCCGCCGCCCGCAGGCCGCGGAAGTTATTTTTGTTATACATATTTTATCATACGCGGGCCGCGCTGTCAATAGCGGTTTAAAGGCACGAAAACGCGGCGGACAACAGTCCGCCGCGAAACAGATGTTTGAATTGTTGCCGGAAACAAACGCAAGCCCCGGCCGCCCGCCGGATACGACGGCGGTTTTTTGCGTTCAATCAAAAAGATTGAAAGAGCGAAAACTTATGAAAGCTTTTCGAGCAATTTGAGATCGATGCCCTTTTCGCCTATCTTGATTATTTCGACTTTTACGGTATCGCCGAGATTTACGACGTCTTCAACCTTGTCCACGCGCCTGTTGGAGAGCTTGGAGATGTGGATCATGCCGTCCTTGCCGGGAGCGAATTCGACAAACGCGCCGAAGTTGAGGATGCGCACTACCGTACCGACGAACATGTCGCCGACTTCGGGGTCGTGAGCGATGGAGAGAATGATGGCCTTTGCGCGCTCGGCGTTTTCGACGGGGCCGACCGTGGAGATGTAGCCGCGGCCCGAATCGTCGTCGTTGAAATCTATCTGGGTGTTGGTTTCTTCCATTATCTTCTTTATCACGCAGCCCTGCTTGCCGATGACGTCGCCGATTTTATCGGGAGCGATTTCGAAGCCGATGATCTTGGGAGCGTACTTGGAGAGCTTGGGCGAAACTTCGGGAACGCATTCAAGCATCTTGGAGAGGATGAACTGCCTGCCTTCGTTGGCCTGGTTTATGGCGGTGTGCATTATCTCTTCGGATATGCCCTTTATTTTTATGTCCATCTGGATGGCCGTTATGCCCTTGGTGGTACCGGCCACCTTAAAGTCCATATCGCCGAGGAAGTCCTCTAAGCCCTGAATATCGGTGAGCACGCGGAATTCGCCCGTTTCCTGATTTTTGATGAGGCCCATTGCAACGCCTGCAACGGGAGCCTTGATGGGAACGCCCGCATCCATGAGAGCCATGGTAGAACCGCACACGGACGCCATGGACGAAGAGCCGTTGGAGGACATGATGTCGTTTACCACCCTGATGGCATAGGGGAACTCGTCTTCGGAGGGAATGACGGGAACGAGGGCGCGTTCCGCGAGCGCGCCGTGACCTATTTCGCGGCGGCCGGGAGAGCGGAGAGCCTTGGCTTCGCCCGTGCAGTAGCCGGGGAAATTGTATTGGTGCATATACCTTTTGGAAGTTTCTTCATCCAGACCTTCGAGCCTTTGGCTTTCGTTTATCATGCCGAGGGTGCAGGTGGTGAGGGTTTGGGTTTGACCGCGGGTGAACACCGCCGAACCGTGAACGCGGGGAAGAACGTGGCGTTCGCACCAGATGGGACGAACGTCCTTTAAACCTCTGCCGTCGGGACGGATGCCCTTATCGAATATTTTGGCGCGCACCTTTTCTTTGGTAAGGTAGTAGATGCTGTCTTTGATTTCGCGGGTGTTTTCGGGATAAATTTCGGCAAAGTGTTCCAAAATTTCCTTTTCGGCCTGAGCCTGGCGATCCTCCCTCTCCTTTCTGTCGAAGGTGTCGATGGCCCAGTCGATCTTTTCCGAAGCGTATGCGCGCACGGCGGCGTCGATGTCTTCGGGAATATGGTAGAGTTCGATTTCAAGCTTCTTTTTGCCGACTTCGGGAACGATTACGTCTTCGATGAAGGCGCAGATCTTTTTGATCTCTTCGTGACCGAACATGATGGCACCCACCATTTCGTCGTTGGAAACTTCGTTTGCGCCCGCTTCTATCATAAGGATGGCGTCGCGGGTGCCGGCGAGATTCAAGTGGATGGAGCTGCTTTGACGCTGGGCGAGATCGGGATTGATGACGTATTTGCCGTCGACAAGACCGACGACAACCGAACCCGTGGGGCCGGCCCAGGGAATATCGGAGATGGCGAGCGCGACAGACGAACCTATCATTGCGAGGGGTTCGGGAGAGATGTCGGGTTCGACCGAAAGAGCCTGGGCGATGACGGTTACATCGTTAAACAGTCCCTTGGGAAACAGGGGACGAAGGGGCCTGTCGATGAGACGGGCGGTTAAAATAGCCTTGTCGGAAGCCCTGCCCTCCCTCTTTTTAAACCCGCCGGGGATCCTGCCCACGGCATACATCTTTTCTTCGTAGTCCACCTGAAGAGGGAAAAAGTCCATGCCCTCTCTGGGAGAGGCCGACATGCACACTGACACCATTACGGCCGTTTCGCCGCAGCGTACGACGCATGCGCCGTTGGTTTGTTCGGCATACTTGCCCACTTCGATGACGACTTCTCTGCCGCCGACGGGCATTGTGAATTGTTTAAAGTTCATTTTTTTGCATACTCCTTGTCTGTTCTTGCGCCCGCAGCACCCGCTGCGGACAGATTATAAAAAAGGGAAAAGGACGGACAAATTAAAACTTGCCCGTCCGTTTAACCATTACTTTCTTAAATTCAAAGCAGCGACTATTGCACGGTATCTTTCGATGTCCTTGCTTTTAAGGTAGTCCAAAAGACCGCGCCTGCGGCCGACCATCTTTAAAAGACCGCGGCGGCTGTGGTTATCGTGGATGTGTTCTTTGAGATGCTCGTTGAGGTGGTTGATACGCTCGGTAAGCAGAGCTATCTGCACTTCGGGAGAACCCGTGTCGCCTTCCTTGGTGGCGAATTTTGCAATGATTTCCGATTTTTCCATTTTAATTATCCTCCTATGGAACGTTATCTGCGGTCAACAAAGGCTGCCGTTGAGTGTTCGCGCCGTCTTTGATGCCGTAACGGAAATTATTTTAGCATAACAATTATATAAATGCAAGTAAATGAGCGGTACATTTTTTAAAAAAATTGCCATACTGTTCATAACGGGGCGGCCGGACGCATTTTAAGAGCGCGAAATGCGGCCCGGAGTTGACAAACGGGCAAATTTTGAGTATATTATAAATGTACTATTTTTTTTGACGGGAACATATATGAAAATTTGCGTATTCGGCGCGTCGAGCGCGCACATAGACGGAATATACATTCAAAAGGTTGAAAAACTGTGCGAAGAGCTGGCAAAGCGCGGACACTCGCTTGTGTTCGGCGCGGGCGGCACGGGTTTGATGGGCGCGGCGGCGAGAGGATTTAAGCGCGGCGGCGCGCACATACACGGGGTCGTGCCCCGCTTTTTTAAGGAAAACGGCGTCGAGCAGCTGTTTGACGAATGCGACGAGATGACCTACACCGAAACCATGCGCGAGCGCAAGGCGGTAATGGAAGAACTTGCCGACATATTCGTTATAACGCCGGGCGGCATAGGCACGTTTGAAGAGCTGTTTGAAGTGCTTACCCTGCGCCAGCTGAACAGGCTGAACAAGGGCATAGTCATTTTTGATATAGACGGCTACTATGACGGGCTTGAAATCTTTATGGAAACGGCATTTAAGCGCAAGTTCATAACCGAAAGATGCCGAAGGCTATATAAAAACGTGGACAATATCGCCGACGTTTTGGACTTTGTAGAAAACTATAAGCCGGACGCTACGCCCTGGCAGAAACTTAAACTGGGAGAATGATATGTTTAGGGTAATTTTTGTATGCCTTGGAAACATATGCCGCTCGCCGATGGCGCACGGCGTGTTTTTACGGCTTTTGAAGGAACGCGGCCTCACCTCCTCTTTCGACGTCGATTCGTTTGCCACGAGCGACTGGGAGGAGGGCAATCCCATATATCCGCCCGCTAAGGAACAGCTTAAATTTCACGATATTGAATTTTCGCACCGTTCGCAGCTTTTGACGCTTGCCGAGGTGAAAAACGCCGACTTTGTGCTGGTTATGGATCAGATGAACCTTATGTCGGTGATAAAACTTACCGCAGGCAGATACGGCGAAAAAATATTTAAGCTGGGCAGCTTTGCAAAGCCGCCCTTCGATATAGACGACCCCTACTACACGCGCGACTTTGCAAGGGCGTTCAACGAGATATATACCGCATGCAATGCATTTTTGGACTTTATGCAGCGCGAGCACGGCAGCGCGCTTGAATACGACAAATACATTTAAAAACCAGGAGCGCGGACATGAACTACATAACCAAGGAATACCTTATTCAGGTTGAAAATTTGAACAGACGCAATATAGCCGAGGACGTGAAAAACGCCAACAGAGCCGCGGTTTACTGCCATGCGCGGCTGGGCGACGACTATACTAAAAGCGAAATGCGCGGCGTTCCGGGCATAGGCGAAGAGATTTGCCCGATATGCGGCCAGCGGCGCGATTGCTTTATATTTGAAAAATGCCTTTCGGCCGACGGCAGAAAGAAGATAGTAAAGGCCAAATGCAACGAATGCGAAGCAACGTTTTTTGCATATCAGGAGGGCGTCGAAGAATAAAATACGGCATTTTAAAGGGCCGCCGCGCCGACGGGCGCGGCGGCCTTAGTTTGTCTTTTACCGCTTAGACTGCGCATATGCGCGCATCAATGGCTGTCGATAAAGAAGCGTATGCGGTTCATGACCGCCTCATCCTCTTCGGTGGCCGCGGCAAAGTCGAACTTTGAAAAGTACTCGTTCAGTTTTTGGGGCGACTTGATGCGGGAGAATGCGGCCGAAATATCTTCGATAAGTTTTTGGGCGGCGACGGTATTGTAGACGTTGTGCCCCTTGTTATCGAAAATTTCGTTTTGGATGAACGCGCCGTGCGCGAGATATGCGGGGGTATTGTCGGGCAGGACGGTTTTATCGCGCCGCCCGTAGGCGATGAACGCGGGAACGCAGCTTTTTTGCACCCGCTTAGAGGCGTTGGCGTTGCCCTTGAAACCGAATTTGAAGATATTGATAAGATACCACATGGGCATGCACAGACGGGAGAGAGTGCCGCCGATGACGGGCGCGCCGCCGTCGGCCACGGTGCGCGCGGGAGTATTGAACGGCGAGAGCGCGACAACGCAGTCGGCCGCGACGACGGTGGTAAGACAGAGCGCGGTATACGCGCCCCAGCTATGTCCGACGAGGCATACGGGCTTGTCGCGCAGGGCGGAGTCGCGTTTGATTGCGATATATGCGGCCGTTGCCGACTGTACGCCCGCGTAAAATCCGCGGCTGTTTTTGCCCTGCGAAAGTCCGCAGCCTATGCTGTCGTATGCGACGACGGCATAGCCGTATGAGGCGAGGCGGGCGATTTCGGTCATGTAAGAGGACTGCCCCGCGCCCATGCCGGGACAGAACAGCACCACCTTTTTGAACTGCTCTTCGGGCGAGCGGGTGTATACGGCCACATACAGCGGGGTTTTGCCGAGAGCGGCGGGCAACAGGCGCACCGAGAGAGAAAAATCGGAGGGTTCGAAATATTTTAAGTGTACGTTGCGGTTTTGCCTTCTGCCGAACACCAGTCTGTCGGCATACAGCGCGACGGCGAACACGAGCACGGCCGCCGCGAATACCGTTGCCGCAACCGCGATTAAAATTATCTGATATGGTTCCATTGCGCTTTACCGCGGGGCGAAAAAGACGCGCCCCTACTTATTATCGATTGAACGGCGCATATTACGCCGTTAATTGCACGGGGCGGGCGCATTTTGCGCCCGCCCCGATAAAGTTGGCATTTAAACGATATACCTGTAATCGCCCTGGGGAGCGGAAGAAATTTCCTTTCTCTTTTCTTCGTATCCCTTTTTGCCGAGCAGCGCGAACGTGGCTATTTTGCCGTTTTCGACGCCGGGCTGATTGTAGGTATTGATGTTGAGCATTGCGCCGGCATAGGCCGTTTGAAGTTCGAAAAGGAACATGAGCTGGCCGAGCGTGAAGGCGTTTATCTTGGGCAGGGTGATGGTGTAGTTCATTCTGCCCGCCTGCGCGAGGGCGTATGCCGTGGCCTTGTTTTCGGCCTGAATGAGTTCCTGCATGGTGTGGCCGCCGAGGAAGCTTACATCGGGGATGCCTTCGCAGCCGTGGGGAATGGGCATTTCGGTTGCGTATTCATCGACGGAGATAAAGGTTATAACCTTGTCGTAGGGGCCTTCGATATACAGCTGCACCTGCGAATGCTGATCGGTTACGCCCAGGCTCTTTACGGGAGTGGTTCCGGCGTTTACCGTGTTTCCGTCATAATCCTGCGCCTTGCCGAGGGATTCGGCCCAGAGCTGGCAATACCAGTCGGCGACGAGCTTTAAATTATCGGAATAGGGCATGAGCACGTTGATGTTTTTGCCCTGCTGCATGGTGATGTATTGCAGAGCGGCGCAGGCGAGCGCGGGGTTGCGCTGAATGGTGGATTTTGAGCACAGACCGTCCATATAGGCCGCGCCTGCAAGCAGACCCTTTATATCAATGCCGAGAACCGCCGCGGGAAGAAGACCGACGGGGCAGAGTTCGGAAAATCTGCCGCCGACGCCGTCGGGGAGAACGTATTTTTTGATTTTGCCGCCGAAAGCGTCGTCTATCTTTAAAAGATTGCCGCGAGCCGCGTCGGTGGTGAACACCATATTCTCTTCTACGTTTACGCCTTTTTGCTTCAATATATCCGAAATGATGAGGTACTGGGTCATCGTTTCGCTTGTTGCACCCGACTTGGAGATGACGTTAAAGCAGGTTTTTTCGGGCTCGATGACGTCGAGAAGGGCGGCCATGCGAACGGGGTCGACGTTGTCTTCGACATAGAACTTGGGGCCCTTGCGTTTGGAGGGCGCAAGCTCGTTATAGCGGAGATGGCAGAGCGCGTTGAACACCATGTTGGGGCCGAGCGCAGAGCCGCCTATGCCGAGCACGACGAAGTATTTGAATTTTTTGCGTATTTCCTTGGCGGTGGCGATTATATCGGCGACTATCGCATCCTGGTTGTAGGGAAGTTCTGTCCAACCCATGTACAGATCGTCCCTGCCGCGGTTTTCCTTTACATAATTAAAGGCCTCGTCCGCCTTGGCCTTTACTTCTTTAAGCTGTTTATCGGTGATGCCGTTTTCGCCGATAGCCGAAGCCATCATGTAATTGTAATCGACTGTGACGCGCATTGCGTTGCGCCATTCTTTGGTCTTATATGCCATCTTGTTCCTCCGAAAAATTTGCGGCGAGCCGCATTCGTTAACGACTATATTATATAATAAACGAATGCGATAGTCAATTAACGGAATACGATTTTTCAAGCGAAAAAAATTAAATATGATTGTCTGTTTTAAATATAAAACACGGCGGCCGGGGCAAAAAATCTTTTTTGCATTTTTTCACCCCCCTTCTTGCCACACACAATTAAAATAAATCCGCAAAAAAATTCAAAGGACGGCGCGGCGGGCCGCTATTTATTTGCAAAAACTTATGTTCGGGTGTATAATTGAAGCATGGGTTTTGAGCTTACGGCCGAGCAAAGGCAGGCCGAAAACTTGATAGCGCACTGGTTTTTTCATTCGGACAGGCAGACGTTTGTGCTTACGGGTTATGCCGGCACGGGCAAGACCGCGCTTTTAAAACACGTTGTGTGCGAAAGGCTTGAACTTGTGCCCGACAAGAGCGCGGCGTTTGTTACGCCCACGGGCAAGGCGGCCACCGTGCTTATTAAAAAGGGCATACCCGCCTGCACCGTGCACAGGCTGATATATCAATCGATTGTCGAAGAAAAGGAGATGACGCTGAACGGCCGCACGGTGAAAGTGGAAAAGCTTACGTTCCGCCGCCGCGAAGCGATAGACAAGGGCATAAAACTTATCGTACTGGACGAAGCGAGCATGGTTTCGGACGAAGTGCTGTTTGACATTTTAAACTTCGGCGTAAAAGTGCTGCTGTGCGGCGACGACATGCAGCTGCCGCCCGTTGAAGGATTCAACACCTATCTTAAAGAGCCTGACATGCGGCTGACGCAGATAGTAAGGCAGGAGCGCGACAACCCAATAATTAACCTTTCGGCAATGGCGCGCGAGGGCAGGCACATACCTTACGGCAACTACGGAAACAAGGCCTTTGTTTTGAGCGGCAGGAATTTTTTTGGCGAGCGCAGAAAAAGACTTTTGACGCGGGCCGAACAGATAATATGCGGATTGAACAGAACGCGGGCAAAGATAAACGACGAGATGCGCGCGATATACGGATTTAAAGGACTGCCGAACGACGGCGAAAAACTTATATGCACGCTGAACAACTGGGAGCAGTTTATCGACGGCGAAATGAAGTTCAACCTTGTAAACGGCATAATCGGCACGGCCGTACAGCCCTTTTACGACGAGGCTTCGTTTATGGGCTTCACCCAGTTCAAACCCGACTTTTTGAATGAAAAATGCCCCGAAGCCCTGCCCTTTGACGCGGGCATATTTATGACGGGACAGTACAGATACAAGCACGGCGACTACTTTGAAAAATTCGACGAAGAGGGCAATGCTTCGGGCGCGTTCACTTTGAACAGGTTCGAATACGGTTACTGCATTTCCTGCCACAAGGCGCAGGGTTCGGAATTTGAAAGCGTAATCGTTTTTGACGAAAGCTATGCCTTTAAAGAGGACGCGCACCGCTGGCTTTATACGGCCGTGACGCGCGCGAAGGACAGACTTATAATCGTGCGGTGATGATTTCTATTGAACGCAAAATGTGCGGTAAACGGCACATATGTGCGGGGCAATCAAATTTTTATATAAATTTTGTCTTTAAAAAATATACGGGGGCGGCCTTAAAAGGCCGCCCCTTTGCGACATAATTAATAATTATATGCCGGGATCCATTGCCGAGGCGAGCCGCTCTTTGCACACCTCTGCGGCGCGCGGAAAACTTACGAACGACGCGCCGAGAACGAACAGTTCTTCGGCGTCTTCGAACGAGGCGCAGTCGGCCTTTATTGCCGCCTTGCCGCGGAGAGCGGAAGAGACGCGCGCCAGCGCGGACAGCCCCGAAGCGTTTTTAAGCCTTATGCAGTTTACGCCGCATTCGGCCGCGCACAGCGCGACTTTTACAAGC
Organism: uncultured Clostridia bacterium; assembly: GCA_944367955.1. Lineage (GTDB taxonomy): Bacteria > Bacillota > Clostridia > Christensenellales > Borkfalkiaceae > Coproplasma. Next base: position 16,685 of record CALVWU010000002.1, on the reverse strand, counting down.
GCGTCTTCGCCGACGCGCGAACAATCGACCACAAGACGGAATTCGCGCGGATATGCCGCGCGGCGCAGACTTTTGAGTTTGCGCCTGAACGGAGCGAACTCGCCTTCGGCCGAAGGATACGAGAGCATGCAGAGCTCGACCCCGTCGGCTCCGTCGGACACGGCGCGGCGGACGGCGCAGCGCATTACCTTTAAGGTGTCGCCGCCGAGCGGATATGACACGGCCGCAAACAGCGACGTTTTGGGATCTTCGCCGAAAAATCCCGCACAGCTCTTTACAAAACAGGGCAGCACCACCACCCCGCCGAGAGCGACCGAATCGGCCTGCTCGCACAGAGCTTTCAGCGTTGCGGGGCCGGCGTCGGCGGTGAGCGCGTCGCATTCGGTTTTAGCCGCGGCCGCGCGTACGGCGGACAGATTTTGCTGTTTTGTAAACTCTTCGAATTTGGCAAGGTCGACGGCGGTTACGCCTTCGGGTGCGTTATTCTCCATAAAAATACTCCTTTATGCTAAAAATTACAAAATATACCCGTATGGATAAGGTATTATGTATACATGGCAGCACTTGGAATACTTTATACGGTTTTACTTTTTGCGCTGTGCTTTGCGGCCGTTTGCATGTATAAACTTGCGAAAATAGGGCTTGACAGTCTTAAACGCGAGCGCGAACGCGCCGAACCGCAGGTGGAAAAACCCAAAAAGAGCGAACCAAAAAAGAGGACGAAAAAGCCCAAACCGGTATATTACGTTGTGGAGAAAAAGGATTACGGAAAAAGCGGGGCAAAACGCGCGGCGGCAAAGCGCGAAAACCGCGCGTAAGGTTGGTTACTCCTCTTCGATATAGCGCACGATGTTTTTTCCGTTTTCCCAAAGCCGTTCAAGGTTGTAGAAATCGCGCTCTTCGTTATTGAAGATGTGCACTATGACGTCGGCGTAATCCAAAACGGCCCATCTGCCCTCGCGCACGCCTTCGCGCCTGCGGGGGATTTCGCCATACTCCTTTTGCAGCTTTTCTTCGAGATTTTCGGCCATGGATTTGACCTGCGTGGTAGACCTGCCGCTGCAAACTATAAAATAGTCGCACAGCGAAGTTTTTTCGGCAACGTCGATATACACGATGTCGCCCGCCTTTTTGCTTGATAAGATGCGGCACACGAGGGTGCATTTTTCTTTTGATGTCATGTAAGGAATTCCTTTAAATAAAGATATGCATTGATTGTAAGAGGATAAATTTGTCCGCCCGTGCCGTTGAGGTAGTTGAGCTGATGTTCGAGGGCGGCATACATGCAGCGGACAAGATCGACTTTAAACAGGGTGCGAAGTTTTTCGACGCCGGGGAACGAGCGGCCCTCTTCGAGCATGTCGCAGAGAAACAGCAGCATTTCGGGCTTGGTCATGCCCGGCCTGCCGCTGGTGTGAAAGCGGATGGCGGAGAGCAGACGCTCGTCGTTTACGCCGAAGTGATTTTGCGCGACGTACGCGCCCGAATACTGGTGCATGACAGGCGGAGGCACGTTGGGCGGAGGCACGAACCCCGAAAGCAGCGGACTGTCTGCCGGAAGATTTTTTGACACGTCGTGCAACGCGGCCATAGTTACGGCGTCGCGTTCACCCAGCCCCGCGCGCTGAGCGTTTTGGGCGCACATTACCGCTACGCGCACGGAGTGCCGCCAGCGGCTCGGTTTTTCAAAAGATTTAGCGTTTAAAAGATCGGGCCGCAGATACAGCCCCCTCTCCTTTATATATTGCCCAACGCGGGGCAAAACATACGCCGAGAAATCTTCGCCGAGGGCGGCGAGGGTGCGGACGCGGGTGGAATCGACGGCAGAGCCGGCATACCCGACGCTTTCGACGCGGACGGAAAACATATTTTCGACCGAGGATTTAGCGAGAGCAAAATCGGGCGCGCCCCGCCTTTCGCCCGCGAGGAGCACGGCCTTGCTTAAAATACGCGAAGGATTTTTCCAGCCCGGAAACGAGGCGAGCTGATCGGCACCCATCAAAAAAAACAGGCGGGCTTCGGGGTAGAGCGAGGCGAAGTGTTCGCATGTGATATACGAATAACTTACGCCGCCGTTTGCGATTTCCAAATCGCTGACCTCGACCGACGGAATATCGGCGAAGGCGGCCCTGCACATGTTAAGCCTGTCCTCGTTTTCCGCCGTGACGCGACCAAACTTGTGGGGACTGACCGCGGTGGGGATTACGATGAGCTTTTCGGGTTTGATTTTTTGCACGGCGGCCCTTGCGAGCGCGACGTGTTCGATATGGACGGGGTTGAACGCCCCGCCGAACAAAATTATATCCATAGTATATAAATTGCAAAATGCGGGAAAAACCTGAACATGAAGAGAGCAAGCATGTTTTCGGTTGCGGCGGACAGCGCGCTGGCCGCCGTCTGCGCGTTTATTTTTGTGTTTACCGCCGTAAGGTTTTACACGGACAATCCGCCGCTCGGCGCGGGACTTGGCGTCGCCGCGTTCGCGGCGTTCGGCTCATTTACCTTTTTAAGGCTGTATTCGCGCAGAAAGAGCGCGATAGAGAGCCGCGCCGACGACAAAAGGACGCAAGAATTTAAAAACTATCTGTGTACGCTACACGGCGAGCGAGCACGCGTTTTGACGGCAACGACGACGGGCGGAAAGACAATGGACGGCGTTGTGATTTTAAACGACAGGGCATATGTGCCGCTGTATCTGCCCGAACCGCTTTCGGCAAACGATATATGCCGTGCAACCGCCTTTGACAGCAAAGGCAAAAAGGGCGTTATTTGCAACGGCGCAAGCCCGGAAGGAATACTGTTTGCCGAGGGCGCGGACATAGAGATAATGGACAGTTCCGCCCTGTACGCCGCGTTTGAAGAGCGCGGCCTTCTGCCCGAAAAACTGCCCGCGGCAAAGCGGGGACGAAAGTTTTTGACCGCGTTAAAGGCGGGAATGAACAGGCGCGCCGCGCGCAGACTGATGGTGTGCGGACTTTGCCTTACCGCGTTCAGCTATGTTACGTTTTTTCCGCTGTACTATATAATAAGCGGCGGAATAATGCTTGCGCTGGCCGGATTTTGCGCGGTATTCGGCGCGAAATAGCCTTTAAATAAGCGCAAAACGCAAATTATCCCCGATATATATCGGGGGTAATTTTTTAATCGAGACTGATATGCGAAAAATCTTTGCGGGGCGAACGGCGGTAAAGCACGGCCTTGCGACCCATCACTATCACGCATTCGGCGTTGAGCCGCGCCGCGAGTTCGCGGCCGAGAGTTTTGGGGTCGCCTTCGGCATTTTCGAGTATGCTTACCTTGATGAGTTCGCGCGCGTCGAGGCAGTCGGAAAAACTTTTAAGCATGTTTTCGCCGATGCCTTCCTTGCCCAACTGCCCGACGGGTTTGATGTTTGCAGCCAGAGATTTTAATTTGCTGCGCTGTTTAGAAGTTAACATTTATTCTCCTGAAAGTACGGTATATGCGGGCACTAACCGAAGTTGAAGCCCGCGGAAAAATCAGTTTACAAAGTCGAATTCGACGTCGCCTATGGATACGGTATCCCCCTCCTTTACTCCCATATCCTTTAAACGGGAGATGACGCCCTTTTCGCGGAGGATCTTTTGAAAGTACGCCATGGAATCGGGATCGGAGAGCGAAACGTTGCGGCAGAGCATGTCGACGAGCGTCCCCACGACTACATAGACGCCGTTTTCGTCGACGAATATATCGAATTCAAGCTCGCCGCCGGCGCGGTAGGCAAAGTCTTCTTCGGGACATTCCACGGGGGCGACGGGCGGCAGCGTTTTGAGCATGTCGACTATGCCGCCGATAAGTTCGCGCGTACCTTCGCCCGCAACCGCGGAGATGCAATATATCCCGTATTTGCCGCCATAGGCCTTTTTGAAAGCCTTTACGTTGTCTTCGGCACCGGGTATATCGCACTTATTGAGGGCGATTACCTGGGGGAGGGCCGCAAGCTTTTGCGAATAGCCGGATAGTTCGGAATTTATCTTTTTGAAGTCTTCGACAGGATCTCTGCCCTCAATGCCCGAAGCGTCGACTACGTGCAGGAGCATGCGGGTGCGCTCGATATGTTTTAAAAAGTCGTGACCGAGCCCCGCTCCCTGCGACGCGCCCTCGATGAGGCCGGGTATGTCGGCGGCCACAAAAGAGTCTTCGTAATAACTCACCACGCCGAGATTGGGCGAAAGCGTTGTGAAGTGATAGTTGGCTATCTTTGGACGCGCGGCCGAGATTTTTGAAAGCAACGTGGACTTGCCGACGTTGGGAAAACCTATTATGCCCACGTCGGCTATTACTTTGAGTTCGAGAAGAAGGATGTGTTCCTTGGTCTTTTCGCCCTTCTGCGCAAAATTGGGGGCGTGTCGGCGGGCGGTGGTGAAACGGACGTTGCCCTTGCCGCCCCTGCCGCCTTCGGCTATCAGCTTTTTGTCGCCGTCGCGGAACATATCGCAGAGGAGCCGGCCCGTTTCGTAATCCTTTACGATTGTGCCGACGGGAACCTTTATTATTACGTCGGTTCCGCCCCTGCCCGAACAGCGGTTTGTGCCGCCGCGTTCGCCGTTGCCCGCCACATATTTGTTTGTGAACCTGAAAGACAGCAGGTCGTTGAGCGATCTGTCGGCAACGAGATACACGTCGCCGCCATTGCCGCCGTCGCCGCCGTCGGGCCCGCAGGCGGGCTTGCCCTTGAACGCCTTGAAGGAGTTCATGCCGTCGCCGCCGTCGCCGGCTTTGATGGTTATGCGGACTTTATCGGTAAATACGTTTTTATCAATCATTTCTTTTTGCGATTCAGGTATTTTTTAAATATTTTTGCCAGTCTTCGATAAATTCTTCGCCGCTGCGCGCCGAGCCAATGGCGGCATACACCGCGGCAAGATCGGCCCCGCCCGATACCGCCGAACGGACGGCGGACGCGGCGGCAATTTCTTTTGAAGAGAGAAGAAGGTCGTCCCTGCGCGTTCCCGAAAGGACAAGATCGATTGCGGGGAACACGCGCTTTGCCGCAAGATCTGGCGAAAGAATCAGCCTCATGTTTGCGGCGGGCAGAAGTTCTTCGCGCAAAGTTTCGTCGACGGGGCTGCCCGTATCGCACACAACGGCGGCGATGACGGTAAGCGAGCCGCCCTCTTCGGTGTTGCGGGCCGCGCCGAAAATTCTTTTAAGTTCGGCAAAGGCCATTGTGTCTATGCCGCAGGGCAGCTGTCTGCCCGAAGGCGAGAGGGCGGTGGCGTAAGCGCGGACGAGCGTGTTCAGACCGTCGAGGATGAGAACCGCGTCCTTCCCCTCCTCCGCCAGCCTTTTGGCGCGTTCGAGCGCGAGGTTGGCCGCGCGGATGTGTTCGGTATCGCGGCCGTCGAAGGCGGTGCATTCGCACTCTGCCGCGTTTACGGTGCGGCGAAACTCGGTGATGTCTTCCGGCCGTGCCCCGACGAGTGCGGCGATTACGGGCGTCTGGGGATATTGTTTTACAAAAGACAGGGCAATATGCCTTAGCAATTCGGTTTTGCCGCAATGGGGCGCGGCAACTATCAATGCGCGCTGGCCGTTGCCTATGGGCGCGAAAAGATCGATGACGCGCCCCGCAAGGCTTTCGGTACAGCCGCCGAGAGAATAACGCCTGTCGGGATAACACGGCGTGAGATCTTCGAAGGGGATGCGGCGGAGATCGTCGGGAAATATGCCGTTGACCGCCATGATGAGCGAGGCCGCGGGGCATTCGCCGGCGGCACACCGCGCCGCCCTGCACACGACGCGGTCGCCCGTGCGCAGTTTGAAACGGTTTATAAACTCCGAACCGATATGCACCCGCGAAACGAACGCATTGTCACGAATGCGGATAAACCAGCTTTTTTGATCGTTTTCCAAAACGCCCGCATACACGTCTTCATCGTCTGCGAGTTCGGGCGAGCATACGGCGTCTTCGGACACGGGCAGCTCCTCCCTTGTTTCGGCGAGGGTCAGCCCCGAATAATACGAACGGCAGCGTTCTATATCGGAAAGGAGCGTTCTGTCGTATTCGTCCGACTTGGGCGGAGCACCGCGGCGGCTTTCGTTTACGACGGGATCGGCGCGGTTGGTTGCGATGGCAAGAATGTCTTCGATAAGCTCTTCCTTCTTTTTGTTGGTGGGACTGTATACCCCCACCGCCCTGCCGAGCTGACGAAGGGTATGTATGCCGCACCCGTGCAGCTTTTCGGTTAAATTTTGCAATAGCTGACTGGCCACTTACTGCTCCGTTTCCATAACGATTATGGTTGTCGTATCTTTGCCGAGGTCGTGACGCGAAATTTCGATTTCGCTGCCCGCTTCGACTATTTCGACGTTTTCGCCGTTGAATTCGTCGAGAAAATCGTCCACTTTATCTATATCGAGTTTGCAGCCCTTTGCGCGATAGTGCATGGGGATGACTATATCGGGCATGATTCTGTCGACGTATTCCTTGGCCATTTTTGCGTCGATGGTGTAGTTGCCTCCGACTGGGATGAGCAGGACGTTTACGGGCAGGATCATTTCGATGAGGTCGGGCGAACAATCTTCGCCCAGGTCGCCCAGATGACAAATATCCAAACCGTCCATGTGGAATTTGAAGATTATGTTTTCGCCCCGCTTTTTGCCGCGGCAATTATCGTGAAAACTCTTTATGGAGTTTATTTCGACGCCGTCATCGACGACATAACCCGTTTCCTTATCCAAAATAACGGGATCGCCGCCCACCTTTTGCACGCAGTCGTGATCGTAGTGGTGATGCGAAACGGTGACGGCGTCGGCCGAAACCGAGGGCATTTCATAGCCGACGGAATCATCGTAGGGGTCGGTTACGATGCTGGTGCCCGTGCTTTCGGTCATTAGGAACGACGAGTGGCCGAGATACTTAATTTTCATTACAAAGTCCTTATAAAATATATTTTGTAGATTATTTTTGATTTATTTGCTTGCGGGCGCGCCGCCGGAGAGCGCGACGGCCCTTATTTTAACATTGATCTTTTCGCCGTCGCCGCCCGAAAGATATTCGATTTCGGCCGCGACGCCCCGCTTTTTTATTAAAACGCTGAGGCGCGTACAAAAAATTTCGTATCCGCCGCGCAAAGCCTCGTCGCCTATGACGCACAACGTTTTTGCGTTCGGGACAAACGAAAGCTTTATATCCGCGCCGCCCCTGCGCACCTGTTCGGCGCGTTCGGGCGAGAGAGTTAAAAGACAGTCGTCGCCTTCGAGCTTGTATGCGATGGTTGCGAAATTATCCGAGATTTCCATGCTTGCGCGCAGAACGTTGTCGCTTGTCCAGCCGTCGCCGCGCGAGGAGATGCTTAAACGGCAATCAATCATTTCTGCCGAAGATCGCCAGAAGGCGGATGAAGATGTTTATCAGATCGAGGTACAGCCCGCAGGCCGAATCGACGGCGTTATCCAATGTTTTGGGGCGGCTTTTGGCCAGGGAAACATCGAAGCCCACGTAGCAGCAGAAGATCAACACCACAATCCAATCGACCCACACGAGCGTGGAGCGGCCTATACCCGTCAGAAGGCTTACTATCTGCCAGATAAGCGCGACGAGAAGGCTTATTGCAAGCACCTTCCACATAGAATAAAACACGTTTGGCCAAAGCACGGCCATGAGCGCGAACGCCGCCGCGAGCAGCAGCGTTACCGTAAACGCCGACTGCACGGTTGCAAACGAATACGCGGGCACCGTAAGCGACAGCGCGGCCCCCACGGGCAGCACCACCATACAGTAGCCCAAAAAGCTGAGCACGGGGTTGCGGCTGAATATGTTGAGACACACGCCGCCTATCGCCATTACAAGGTATACAATAAAGAATACCCAAACGTTCCAGCCGGCGAAATATTCGGCCAGCAGCCACACTTCGAGAGCGTTTACACCGAACCCGAACATGAGAGTTAAGGCCATTACGAAGTAGAACGTTCTGTCGGACAGTATTTTTGCGTCGCCGACGTCTTCGTAACGCTTGTTTGAAAATGAAAGAGCCATATATATCCTTTAAATAATTGAAAATACGGGACATACGAAAGCATGCCGCGGAAATTATTTGAGCAGAGTTGTTGTTATATCCCTGCCCTGAAACGAGTTGTTTTTGCCTGCCGCAAACTGTTCCCTGCCGGCCTTTAACAGCGAGACGAGCGCGGCCTTGTCTCCCGCGGACAGGGCGGAAGAAACTTCGCTTAGCCGGGCAACGAGATTGTCGATGTTTTTTATGAGATTCTGACCGTTGATCAGATACAGTTCCGCCCACAGCTCCTCGTCCACGCCGGCGATGCGCGTCATGTCCTGAAAGCTGCCGCCGGTAAAGCCCAGACAGCCTTCTATTTCGCCGTCCTTGACATAGCAGTTGGAAACGACGTGCGCAAGCTGCGAAGTGTAGGCTATCTTTTTATCGTGGACTTGGGCCGAACACTCGACAAGCCGCTTAAAGCCCATGTCCTTTACAAGTCTTTTGATAAGCCCGTACGCGCGTTCATCGGTGTATATGTTGCGGGTAAGCACCATAGAGGCGTTATCGAACAGGTCGGCGCAGGCATTTTGAACGCCCGAAACTTCTTTGCCGGCCATGGGGTGGGTGCCGACGAATTTTATATCGGGGCGCAGGGCGCGGACGCGCTCTTCGACGTATCCTTTCACGCCGCATATATCGGCCACGACGGTATCCCCCCAATCGCGCGAGCAGATAAAATCGACCGTTGCGGCGGGCGGCAGAGCGACGAAAGTTGCGTCGCAGCGCGTAACGTCGCCCTCTTCGTCTATAACGCCGTTGACGAGGGCGTATTCCGCGGCGGCGCGCGAACGGTTGCAGCCCGTAACTTTATGCCCCGCGCGGCGGAGCGCGAGGGCGAGCGAGCCGCCTATGAGACCCAGCCCGGCCACTCCTATTTTAAGTTGTTGTTCGGGTAAACGCTGCGTTGCCATAGTTTATACATATTTATTATAACACAGCCGCGCATTTTTGTACAATGTTTTTGTGCAAAAAATATTCAAAACGCGGCAAAATCATTTTTTACGTTTGCGCGGGGCAAATTTTGTTTATTTAATTGACAACGGCACATTTATTATTTATAATAAAACCGATAAAAAAATATTTATATAAGGAGCTGAAAGTTATGAACAAGATGTCCATAAAAGACATTAAAGATTTGAAAGGCAAAAAGGTGCTTGTGCGCTGCGACTTCAACGTGCCCATGAAGGACGGCGTTATAACCGACGAAAACAGGATCATCGGCGCGTTGCCCACAATAAAGTATCTTTTGGAACACGGCGCAAAGGTTACGCTTTGTTCGCACATGGGCAAGCCCCACTCCATCTTCTCTTCGGAAGTAAAACTCAACAAAAAAGATCAGAAGAAAGTGGACGCAGGCGAAGCCACCAAGGAAGAGATAATTGCCAAGGCCCTTAAAGACGAGCCCAAGAAGCTGACGCTGGCTCCCGTAGCGAAGAGGCTGAACGAACTTTTGGGCGGCAAGGTTGTGTTTGCGCACGACGTTATAGGCCCAGACGCAAGGGCAAAGCGCGACGCGCTTAAAGACGGCGAGGCCGTTCTTTTGGAAAACCTGCGCTTCCACTGGGAAGAGGAAAAGAAGGATTTTGAGTTCTGCAAGGCTCTTGCATACGACGCCGAAATTTATGTGAACGACGCTTTCGGCACGGCGCACCGCAGCCACGCCTCCACCGCAGCCATTGTTGAATACGGCATTATTAAGACGGCCGTCTGCGGATTCCTTATCGAGAAGGAACTTTCGGTTATGGCCGACACGCTTGAAAATCCCGCAAGGCCTTTCGTGGCCATTTTGGGCGGCGCGAAAGTTGCCGACAAGCTGGGCGTTATTTCGAACCTTTTGGAAAAATGCGACACGCTTATCATAGGCGGCGGCATGGCTTATACATTCCTTAAAGCAAAGGGCTATGAAGTTGGCACCTCGCTTTTGGATGAGGAGAAGATAGGCTATTGCAAAGAGATGATGGAAAAGGCCGAAAAGCTGGGCAAGAAACTGCTTTTGCCCATAGACACGGTTGTTACCACGTCGTTCCCCGATCCCATCGACGCCGAAATAGAGGTTGAAACCGTGCCTTCGGACAAGATCCCCGCAGACAAGATGGGCATGGACATAGGCGAAAAGACGAGAGCATTGTATGCCGAGGCCGTACACGGCGCAAAGTCGGTTATATGGAACGGCCCCATGGGTGTATTTGAAAACCCCACCCTTGCAAAGGGCACGATAGCCGTTGCGCAGGCTCTTGCAGACGTTTACGGCAAGTGCACCACCATAATAGGCGGCGGCGACAGCGCGGCTGCCGTTCAGCAGCTTGGTTTTGCCGACAAGGTTACGCACATTTCTACGGGCGGAGGCGCGTCGCTTGAACTTTTCGAGGGCAAAGTTTTGCCCGGCATCGCCTGCCTTAACGATAAAAAATAAGTTGGACGGGAAATTTACAATCGTTCGCGCCTGCATGCCTTTGAGCAAGGCATATATGCGGGTAAATAAAAAAAATTAACGCGTCTGCCGCGGCGGAAACGCCCGCCGCGGCAGATTTAAAACGACGTGAAAAAAATAAAAATAAATAAAAAGCGCGAAAAGTTTAACAGAGCAAAAAAACTGACATTATGCGTTGCCACGCCCGTATACATAGGGCTGTTCGTGCTACTTGCCGCAATATGCGCGATACTGAGCGCATGCAATGTTTTCACCGCGGATGAAATGGAAATAATTGCGGCCGCAGCCGTTGCGTCATATTTAATCGCAGCCACACCCCTCTATGTTTTATATGCATGGTTTATAAGAAAGCGCGAAGCGTGCGGCTGTCTTGAAAATTACGATTTTTCGCCTGTTGAAATTACGGACAGCGAAGAATTTTGCGGACAATTTTCGTTGATATACCACTACCTCCCCGACCCGTTTGACAGTGACGAGGAAGTTACGCTTTACGGCGGAAAGGCCATAGAAATTTATGCCGAACAGTTTGCGGACAGGCTTATAGGTTTGGACGAAGGCGACGACCCGCCGTTTTTTATAAACGACATGACGGAAGACGAGCGGCACAGCGTGTTCAATATCCGCAAAGAGCTGTGCGACGGCGAACTTAAAGTGACTTTAACGCAGGTATCGCGCCTGATCTTTACCCCGAACGGCATAACAATAGGCGAAAACACGTTCGGCTACGACAGGGTAAACGCCGAGTGCATGGCGGGGTACTTAAATTTTGAAGTTGTTGCAAAGATTAAAATTTCGGTTGAGAATGAGTTTGACGCAGTATTTTTTGTCGGCTCGCGCATTGCGGCCATACTTAAAAAATACAACATACCCGTGGTGAACGGCGACGTTTTGGATTTTATAACGGCCGACCCCGAAAGAGCGTTTAAAAAAATTGCAGGCGTAATAAACTGGAAAAAAGCAATATATTTTACGCTGAAAAAATAACAGCAAAAATTATATGGGAGATATTATGAGAAGACCTTTGATTGCAGGCAACTGGAAAATGAACATGACCGCCGAAAGCGGTGCGAAACTTATCGAAGAGCTTAAACCGCTTGTGAAGGACGCCGACTGCGACGTTGCACTTTGCGTTCCCGCCATACTTATCCCCGCGATGACCGAGGCCGCCAAAGGCAGCAACATTGCAATAGGCGCGGAAAACGTGCACTGGGCAGAAAGCGGCGCGTATACGGGCGAAATTTCGTGCGCGCAGCTTAAAGAGTACGGCGTTAAATACGCCATCATAGGGCACAGCGAAAGAAGACAGTACTTCGGCGAAACCGACGAGGGCGTGAACAAGCGCACTCTTGCCGCGCTTGCGAACGGCATTACCCCCATAGTATGCGTGGGCGAAACACTTGAAGAGCGCGAAAACGGCCTCACCGAAAAGGTTATTTACAAGCAGCTTAAAGACGGTCTTGCAAACGTTGAAGACGTTGCCAAGGTAGTTATTGCGTACGAGCCCGTGTGGGCGATAGGCACGGGGCGCACCGCCACCGACGAGCAGGCCGAAGAGACCATTGCCTTTATAAGAAAGACGATAGGCGAGCTGTTCTGCCCCAAGTGCGCCGAAAAGGTTATTATTCAGTACGGCGGTTCGATGAACGCCAAAAACTGCAAAGGCCTTATGGCCCAGCCCGACATCGACGGCGGTCTTATAGGCGGTGCTTCGTTGAAGCTTGATTTTGCCACCATCGTAAATTACAATAAATAATCGATTTGCAAACATAGTTTGCCGTTCAGCCGCCCCGCACCACTGTGCGGGGCGGCTTTTTATTTTGCCCGCCGCGATGCGATGATTGTATTAATTGTATCAACTGCATTAACTGTATTGCGAATGTGTATTAAGTGCATTAGCGGCCGAAGCCTTGCAAATAAAAGATGCAATCGACGCCGCCTGCAAAAACAGGCAAAAAACGGGCCGCGAATTGTTGCTAAACGGGCGGGCTTTGGTGTATAATGTATGTGTTGAATAAAGATTTATACGAGGTGATTGTTATGGCAAAAAAAGTGCCCTACGCGCTTATCATCATGGACGGCTACGGCCTTGCACCCGCAGGCCCAGGCAACGCCATCGCGCTGGATGGCAGCAGCAACATTGCAACGCTTGAAAGCTTATACCCCCACTCCGCCCTCGGTGCGAGCGGACTTTCGGTGGGACTTCCCGCAGGACAGATGGGCAACAGCGAAGTCGGACATCTGAACATGGGCGCGGGCAGAATAGTTTATCAGGATCTTACAAAGATAACAAAGGCCGTTGAGGACGGCGACTTTTTTGAAAACCCCGCCCTGTTGAAAGCCATGGAGAACGCGAAGAAAAACGGTAAAAAGCTGCATCTTTACGGGCTTGTTTCGGACGGCGGCGTGCACAGCCACATAACGCACATATACGCGCTTTTGGACATGGCTAAACGGCACGGGCTGAAAGACGTATTCGTTCACTGCTTTATGGACGGCAGAGACGTTTCGCCCACAAGCGGCGCGGGCTTTATTGCCGAACTTGAAGAACACATGACAAAGATCGGCTGCGGCAAAGTGGCTTCGGTTGTGGGCAGATACTACGCGATGGACCGCGACAATAACTGGGACCGCGTGGAAAAGGCATACGACATGCTTACTTTGGGCACGGGCAAACAGGTTGAAGACGCGGTTAAGGCAGTGCATGAAAGTTATGACGAGGGCGTCACCGACGAATTCATAAAGCCGATAAATGTGTGCGAAAACGGCAAGCCCGTAGGACTTATCGAAAAAGGCGACAGCATAATCTGCTTTAACTTCCGCCCCGACAGAGCGAGAGAGATTACGCGGGCGATGTCGCAGGATCCCTTTGTTGTGCCCAAGGGCACGGCTTTTGAAAGAAAGACGGGCTTCCTTGCGCCGGTGTACGTTTGCTTTACGGTGTACGACGCTGAATATAAAAACGTTGAGATAGCCTTCCCCAAGACGGAACTTAAAAATACTTTGGGCGAATACCTTGCGGCCCTGGGCAAAAAACAGCTAAGGATCGCCGAAACGGAAAAATACGCGCATGTGACCTTTTTCTTCAACGGCGGCGTTGAAGCCCCCAACAAAAACGAGGTGCGCGACCTTATTCCATCGCCTAAGGTTGCAACATACGACTTGCAGCCCGAAATGAGCGCGTATGCCGTTACCGACAAGGTTTTGGAGGAACTTGACAGCGGCGAATTCGACGTTGTGATATTGAACTTTGCAAACTGCGACATGGTTGGTCACACCGGCGTTATTCCTGCAGCCGAAAAAGCTGTGCACACCGTTGACGAATGCGTTAAAAAGGTGTGCGACAAGATACTCGCCATGGGCGGCTCGGCCATAGTTACGGCCGACCACGGCAATGCGGACAAACTGCTTTCGGAGGACGGTTCGCCCTTTACGGCGCATACCACCAACCCCGTGCCCGTAATTCTCGTATCGGAAAAATACAAGAACGCGCAGCTTAGAGAAGACGGCATACTTGCCGACCTTGCCCCCACGCTGCTTACGATAATGGGCGAAAAAGTACCCGCCGAAATGACGGGAAAGAGCCTTATAAAATAAGCGTTACGAATGCGCGCCGCAAAGCGGCGCGCATTTTATTTATATGCGAAAAAGCCGCCGGCAAGTTTTTAGGCGTTGCCCGCCGTATTTGCCTTGATTAAGGCATATATGCGCACTAACAACCGCAAAACGGCATCTGCGGGCCGCCGCCCGACCGCTTAAAGCAAATCCAAAAACAAAATATCGCGTTTTTTAACAATATCCCGTCAGCCGCTGCCGAAAGGCAGCCTATTTTTTTTGATGTTTTCCCATAAACGGTACACGCCGCACGGAATACGGCGGGCACTTATACCGTTCATGCGGTAATATACCCGTACGAAACCGCATTGCACCATATTTTCCGCGCCGCGGCATTTGCGGCGGCACCTATCCTCTCCCTTTCACCGCATGATTTGTTACAAATTTATTACAAATTTATTACTCGCCCGCACTTGACTTTGCAAATGCGCAATGCTATACTTTGTTCAGATACTTGCAAAACAAGTTACCAGAGGAATAGAGATATGGCAACAGACAGTCAGATGAGCAAAGGCGTACTTGAAGGCTGCATATTGCGCCTTTTGAAGGACGATTACAGATATTCGGGGGAGATCGTCGCGCTTATGCGTGCAAACGGGTTTACCGATTTTTCGGAAGGGACGCTGTACCCCCTGCTTTTACGGTTAGAGAAGGCGGGATACTTTGATACTCTGCGGCAGGCGACCAACAACAGTCCGCCAAAGAAATATTATAAACTTTCGGCGGAGGGGCGCGAAAGGCTTAAAAATTTTGAGAACATGTGGCTCGATCTTGTTTTAAGCGTAAACAACATCTTTAATACGCCCGCCAGTCGCGAGAACAGCCGGACGGACGACAATAACACGGGAGAGACGGATAACAATGAAACTTGATAGTCTTAACAGACAATTATACAACAACCTTAACGGTGAATACAAAAAATTTGCCCGCAAGATGAAACGGACGATTTCGGCAAAGTGCAAGGGCGACAATGAGATAAACGACAAAATGGGCGATATTTTAAGCATACTTGTCGACGCACAGACGGACGGCAGATCTTTGGACGACGTGTTCCCCGAAGCCGACAAGACAATACGCGTGACCTGCGCATATCTGCCTGCAAAAATCATTCCGTACAAAGGACTTGCAACGGCTGTTTTGTGCGCAGCGGCAATATGCGCGGGCATAGGAACGCTGATATGGCACCTCACCGCTCCGCGCGTACCCTGCAATATTACGGGGGTGAACTATAACGAGGCAACGGGTGAAATACGCTGGACGACGGAAAACAGCGCATACGACGCGCAGTTCGAGATATTTGTGGACGGCGACAAGCAGGCGACGACAGGCTCGTCTTTGAGGAGCATTTCCCTGTTTTTGGACGAGGGACAACACGAGATAACAGTAACTTCCACCGGAAAGGGCTTATATTCCGCCACCGCCGAAAAGACAGTATCCGTGCATATCGACTATCCACAGACGGAGGGCGGCATAGCGCAGTTTTTATCGGACAGTTCGGGGAATATTATGGATGAAAAATACGACGAATTTTTGCGCATAGAACCGAACAGTGACAATGCAGCGGACAATTATGCCGTCTACAAGGCGGTGTTTACGCCCGAGGTGACTTTTTACGGCAAGATACAGCCCGAACAGTGCACCATAGAAAGATTTTGCGTAAACGGTCTGCCCCGGAATTTAACCATGACGATGGAGTTTAAGGCGGATATAAACTACGAATTTTATTTGAAGCCCGAAGATCCGGAAACGCAGTTTGAACCCGCGCTGAATATAGGCATAGCAAGTATTTTCTGTCTGGATGAGAACGACGCGGCCGCCGCAATGGAGAGCGGAGCAGCCAACATACGCCTCTTCGGCGCGTCGCCGTTCAGAAACGATGAGACGGCGCAACCCTATTCGGCGCGCGAAGGACAGTTCAGATTTTCGTCGTTCAACCGCGCGGAACTGCCCGCCGTATTGTACAGCGCGGCAGACGGCGAAGCCCTGAACAAATACACCGACAATTTCTGCACATACTTCCGCAGCGAAAAGTACGAAGATATCATATTAGGCGATGATACATCCACCGTTTATGCTATATATTACGATACCTTTATTATGGCATATAATACTGGCGACGGGGTGAACAACCTGACTGTTGAAAAAACTACAGAATATGTTTCGGAAAACCGCATGACACAGCTGGAGGAAGGTTATACAAAGATATTGCCCGCCGGCGACATAGCCGACGGCAGCGAAGTAACGCTATATTTTGAAGATGGCGACACCAATATATACACATCCAATGATGTGCTGGATATCAGGCTCTACACTCCAAACACGCGCAGTTATCAAGAGCTGAACACTTCAGGCGACACCGTGACATTCACCTACACAACGGGTATGGAGCTGGTGATCTACAACGAATACAACAACAGTCATTTTAAGCGCGATTTTTGCTATTCGGTTAAGAGCGCGGATGACTTGATGATAGACGCAAACCAAATAACCGGCACGCAGACGATCACGCTCAAGCCCGGAATGACGCGCGTTATAA
The DNA here is from genome assembly GCA_944367955.1 of uncultured Clostridia bacterium. Lineage (GTDB taxonomy): Bacteria > Bacillota > Clostridia > Christensenellales > Borkfalkiaceae > Coproplasma. Next base: position 85 of record CALVWU010000002.1, on the reverse strand, counting down.
TATGGCATGCAACATACTACAGCGACAACATTTATCTTATATGCAACGAGCCGGACGAGAAAATAGAATACAACGGATTGGAAAC
>CALVWU010000001.1 GCA_944367955.1 uncultured Clostridia bacterium | reverse complement strand
ATAAAAAAGAGCAGAAGAAAGAGCCTTCTACGATTTACTATGTATCCGACGAGCGTCAGCAGGCACAGTACATCAAGATGTTCAAAGACGCCGGGCTGAACGCTATTTTGTGCGATAATTTTATCGACCCCCATTTTATCAGCTATCTCGAATACAAGATGCCCGATAAGCTCAAATTTATGCGCATCGACGCCGATATTGCAGGCGCGTTGAAAGGCGAAGACGCGGCCGAGGACAGCGTTCTAATCGATATATTCAAAAATGCGATAGGCGATGATAAACTTACGATAAAAACCCAGGCTCTCAAAAATACAGCAGTGCCCGCGGTTATAAATGCGGACGAGTATATGCGCAGATACTCCGAGATGGGTGCGTTCTACGGCATGAGTGACGGCGAAGTAGCCAAAACCATGATAGTCAATACGGCGAATCCCGTAGTTGCAAAAATAAAGGAGCTTTCCGACGATAAACAGAAATTTGCGGCTAACTACATTTATTATCTGGCCTTAGTGTCGTTTAAAAAGCTCACGCCGGATGAATTCGGTAAGTTTGTCGAACAGAATTTGACGCTGCTCGAAAATTATGTAAAATAAATCAATATTAATCATGTCATGCGCCCCGAAAGTTGCCAAAACTTTCGGGGCGCATATTTTTATGCTTCAAACAATATTTTATAATGTGGAATTCAGATTTCTTCCCCGCGAACTTCGCGCGGCTCTTGCCTGTTTGAACGAAAATTTTTTAACCGAAATCCGTTTAAGGCGGGGACAACCTGTAATAATCGAGTATCGCGGCGAATATTTATATGTAAATAGATGCGGGGCGGTGCGCACTGCGGACGGCGCGCTCCGCTCGGAAGATGTGAATGCCGTGTTTGCGGCAATGTTGTCGGACGGCGTTTACGCCTATTCCGAGCAGTTAAAACGTTCGTTTGTAACCCTTGACGGAGGCGTCCGCGTCGGTGTCGCGGGCGAATATGTTGTTCAGGGCGGCGAGGTTGTTTCGGTAAAAAGCGTAACGTCTCTCAATATCCGCATTCCGCACGACGTAAAGGGGTGTGCGCGGGCGATTTTTGAAGCAACGCAGTCGCGCGGAGCCAAGAGCGTATTGATATTTTCTCCGCCGGGTTTGGGGAAGACAACCATGCTTCGCGACCTTGCAAGGTCGCTTGCCGCAAATTGCAATGTGCTCGTTATCGACGAGCGCAACGAGATTTACGCTGCGGATTGCGACGGAAAGGGGTACGATCTCGGTGAGAGGTGTGACGTTGTGCGCGGCGGCGATAAACTCACGTCAATAGAGTGCGCCGTGCGCGCGATGAAGCCGCAGGTCATTGTAACCGACGAGCTTTACGGTAAGAGAGATATTGCGGCCGTAAAGTATGCCGTGGAATGCGGCATGGCCGTATGCGCATCGACGCATGTTACCGACAGACGGTTGCTTAAAGATTTGCCGTTCGAATACTTTTGCCGACTGAACGGCATAGGTAAGGGCTCGGTGGTTTATGATAAAAATTTTAATGCTCTGCTGCGTGATAGCGGCTTCGACGGCGATAGGCATATTGTTGGCGGAGGATAAAAAGAGGAGGGCCTGCGTGTTCAGAGAGTTGTATGAATTTAACGGGCGCATGCTTCTAAATCTGAAATATAAAAAGCTGCGCATTTCGCAGATAACGGGCGAGGGTAAATATATTCCGAAAATCGTTTCGGGAAAGCGGGTGCTGGGCGGCGATGACGGACAGTTTATAAGCGATTACTTTTCCGGTTTCGGCGTAAGCGATGCGCAGTCGCAGATAGATTATCTTAACGAACGCACTTCGTCGTTGAAAAAAAAGATGGACGAAAGCTTTGCGGACTATAAAAAATATTCCGCTCTGTACATAAAAATAGCTCTCATGACGGGCATTTTGATTGCCGTTTTGCTTGCCTGATGGATATAGGGATAATTTTTAAAATAGCCGTCGTAGGCATAATAATAACGATAATCTGCCAGGTTCTTAAAAAATCCGACCGCGACGATATAGCGTCGATAGTCAGTCTTGTGGGTTTGATAATAGTGCTCACAGTGGTAATTTCCATGATCGCCGACCTGTTCGAGCAGATCATGGCACTGTTCGACAGTTTTTGATTTATGGTCATCAAGCTGTGCTGCGTGGCCGCCGTAACAGCGGTGTGCGCACTTATATTAAAGTCGCAAAAACCCGATTTTGTACCGCTGTGCATAACGGCGGGCGGCATAATATTGCTGATATTTGCATTTGACTATTTTGCCGACGGAATGGAATTTTTAAAAACGCTTACCCAAACGACGGGCGTTGAGCCTTCGGCCGTGCGCCTCGTTTTAAAGGTGATCGGCGTGGGCTATATAATAGAACTTACGGCAGGATCAGTAAAGGATATGGGGTTCGAAGGATTGGCGGACAAACTTGTATTGTGCGGAAAGTTTATTATCTTTGCAATGGCTTTGCCGTTGCTCCGCGCCATGTTTGAAGTGATCGTCGCGCTTGCGGGGGCAGTGTGAAAGCGCGCGTTGCGGTGCGCATTGCCGCGGCCGGATTGCTTGTTGTGACGGCAGTACTTATATTTTGCATTTGCGGCGAGGCGGCTGCCGACGACGGCAGGCAGGAGTTTTACGATAACATCTCGTCCATTCTCGAAGGTCTGGATCTGTCCGCGCTCGACGAATATCTTAAAAGCCACGGCAACGGTTTGCTTGCTTCGCTCGGCGATACGGCAAAAGACATAGTAAATTATCTGGTGCACGGCAATACCGGCATTAATTTTAACAGCTATATAGGAGAGTTGTTTTCGGTATTGCTTGGCGACGTGCGTTCGCTTTTGCCCGCGTTTGCCCAAATAGCCGCACTGTGCATGCTGTCGGCCGTTGCCGGCAGCACCGAGGGCGGGCTGATGAGCAGCAGCACCGTTAAGATTGTGCGAACTGTATGCTGTGTGCTGATAATAACCCTTTTATCGGCCATGCTTGCGGGAATAATAGCCACCGCCGCCGATTGCATCGACGGTGTGCGTGCGCAGATAGAGATAATAACGCCCATCCTCATCACCCTGACGGTAATGACCGGCGGCAGCGGCGCGGGCGCGATATATCGTCCGTCGGCACTGTTTATTTCGGGCGGTGCGGTCGAGATGGTGGGAGGCATAGTAATTCCCGCTGCCTCGGCGGTAATTTTGATAAATTTTATTTCAAAGCTTGCGCCCGGATTGTCGTTTTCGGGTACCGCGGTGCTCATTAAAAACATTTTAAAGTGGGCGATGGGCATAACGTTGGCGGTGTTTTCAATATTTATAACCGTGCAGAGCACGGCCGCATCGCTGTTCGACGGCATCTTTTTTAAGGCTACAAAATATCTTGTGGGCAGTTCGGTGCCCATTGTGGGCAATTTCCTTTCATCCGGGGTCGATATGATAGTTGCCGCCGGGTCGGTCATACGCAGCTCGGTGGGCATAGTTGGAATAATTCTGCTGGTCGCCGAAGTTGCGCCGCCTATCATAATGCTCATCGCCTTTTCGCTGATTTTAAAGCTGATGGCGGCAATAGTTCAGCCGCTCGGCGAAAATACTCTCTGTTCGCTCTTTTCCGACTTGGCTTCCGACATAGAATACATAATGGCCGGCGTGTGCGTCGTGGCCTTTTTGTACGCTCTTATTGTGATGCTTATAATAAGTTCGGCGGTGAATTTTATATGAGCGCATACATATTGACGGCTGCCGGCGCAGTGTTTCTGACGGCGGCTGCGGGAATGATACTGCCCGACGGTAAACTGAATAAGAGTGTAAATTTTGTGCTGCGTTTAGTGTGTATAGGCATCCTCGTTTCGCCGCTTGCGGGCATATTCAACTTCGACGCCGAAAGCGGCGCGGGTGCCGATGTCGATTACGACTATATCGTAAGCGTATTTTCTCAAAGCCAGAGCGAGGAACTTGAAAAACTTGTAAAAGACGAGCTTGGAATAGAGTGCGGCTGTGAAGTCGTGATAATTTATGAAGACGGCACATTTAAGCAGACCGACGTGAATATTTGCACCGATAATGTCGAATATGAAGAAATATCCGCGCTGAGGGAATATTTGAAAGAGCTGGGCTATATAAATATAAACGTATATGAAGAAGGCGATCGAATTCATCAAGGCCAATAAAAGCCTTGCCGTAATAATATTGCTCGTCATCGCTCTTATAGTGATTGTTGCCGTGTTTTACGACGGCGGCGACGGGGATGAAGGCGAGGGTGGTGCCAAGAGTTCTACCGAAATCAAGCTGGAGAGCATACTTTCGGATATAGACGGCGTGGGCGAGAGCAGCGTGCTCGTCACCGAAGGCGATGACGGCATAGAGGGAGTTGTTATAGTGTGCAGCGGCGCGAATAATATTATGACGCGCAACAATATCATAAACGCGGTGGCAACCGCGCTGAATATTCAAAAAAATATCATAGCTGTCTATGCTATGGATAAATAAAGGAGAGGCTTTATGACCAAAAAGACCAAAATCATCATTATGTCGTCGCTTGTGTTGCTGCTGGCGGTCACGGCAATACTCAATGTATTGCTTGTAACAAACGATGCGCCCGCAAACGCCGACGCCGTTACAACGGCAAACTATTTTACTACATACCGTTCCGAAAGAACCACGACGCGCAGTGAAGAGCTTTTGCAGCTCGACAGCGTTATAGAACTGTACGAAGAGGGAAGCGAAAGGTATGAGCAGGCCGTCGATTTAAAGCTTGAAATAATCAACATCATGGAGGATGAACTTGTGCTCGAAACCATGATAAAATCGCTCGGCTTTTCCGACGCCGTCGTCTCAATCGGCATGGATTCGGAGAACGTGAACGTTTTCATAAATTCCGACGAGCTTTCAACCGACACCGCGCTGTCGATATACAATCTTCTGCGCAACGAAGCCGGGGTCGCTCCCACGGATATAATTATAATGCCCGTTTATACACAAATTTAAATAAAGGGTTGCAAAATAAAAACAGCTGTGCTATAATAGTTATAAAGTTAAATCCACTTTAACTTTTAGGAGATTTTTTATGGCACACATCAGACCGGATAACGGCCAAAAAGGTAAGATTTCATACAATGCGGGAATAGTCAGCGGCATAGTATCGTTGGCCGTTTCCGAAGTGGACGGCGTAAGCCTTTTAAACACTAAAAACAAGGGCATTAAACTGCTCTTTGAAAAGCAGGGCATAGTTGCCGATATAAGCGTAAAGGTCGACTACGGCTATAACGTGCCTTCGCTGGCATTCCGCATACAGCAGTCCATCAAACACAATGTCGAGAGCATGACAAAATATAAGGTTGATAAGGTGGACGTTCACATTCAGGATGTAAATTTTCCTGAAAACGCGATTATTTAAAATAATTTAAACGTATTCCCTTAAAATTTATTTAAGGGAATATTTTCTTTGCGCGCATTTTTACGGAGCGGTTATGAGGACTATTGCAAGAGAAACACTCTTTAAAATAATTTTTACAACGCAGTTCGGCGAGGACGTCGAACCCGCATTTAAAAACGGGATGTATAAACAGGCCAAACTGGACGCCGACGATATAAAATATTGCGACAGGGTGCTGTCGCTGCTTTCCGAGCACATGGGCGAATTTGTATCGCTTATCAACGAACGTTCGCGTTCGTTTCCCGAAAAGCGCATATTCCCCGCAGATAAAAGCATTCTTCTTGTGGCTTTGACCGAAATTTTGTATATGGACGACATTCCGCGCAAGGTTTCGTTGAATGAAGCGGCGAACATCGCCTCGAAGTATTCATCCGAAAAGAGCGCGTCGTTTATTACAGGCATACTTTCTTCTGTTGGGAGCGATAAAGATGTACAAGCTGATTGACGGCAGGGCGCATTCCTCGGCCATGCGCGAAGAAATCAAGAGTGCCGCTCTTGATTTTAAAGAAAAGTTCGGACGAAACGTAGGGTTGGCCGTAGTGCTCGTGGGCGAAGATCCGGCCTCGCAGGTGTATGTGCGCAACAAAATAAAGGGCTGTGAAGAAACAGGAATAAAGTCGTTTGCCTATTATCTGCCTGCGGATGCAGAGCAGTCGCAGGTGGAAGAGCTTGTAAAGCAGCTTGCTTCAAGCGGCGAGGTCGACGGCATACTCGTTCAGCTCCCCGTTCCCGCGCATATCGATGCCACGGCGGTTCTCTCGCTTATTCCGGTCGAAAAGGATGTGGACGGTTTTTGCGAAAGCAATATGGGCAGCCTGTGCATGAACGAGCCGTGTCTTGTGGCATGTACGCCGAACGGCGTGATGCGCATGCTTGAAAGAGAAGGTATAGAGTTAAAAGGTAAAAGGGCCGTCGTTGTGGGCAGGTCGAATATTGTGGGCAAGCCTATGGCGATGTTGCTTTTAAACGCCGACGCCACCGTTACGGTGTGTCACAGCAAGACTCGCGATTTAAAGGATATTTGCTCGGAAGCCGATATTTTGGTTGCGGCGATAGGCAGGGCGAAATATATCACCGCCGATATGGTAAAATGGGGTGCGGTGGTAGTAGATGTTGGCATGAACCGCGATAAAAACGGTAAACTGTGCGGCGATGTGGATTTTGAAGGCGTAAAGGACAAGTGTTCTTATATCACGCCCGTCCCCGGCGGCGTAGGCCCCATGACTATAACGATGTTGTTGAGCAACACCGTTCAGGCCGCATGCAGGAGGATGCAAAAGTGACCGAATTTGAAGTGGCGTATGCAAGGTATCTGAACGCTTTCAATAACGGGTTGAATAAATTCTGCGACGGGTTGAAGTGCCGCCCGCAGATACTCAACGACAGCCTTGTATACAGTTTAAAGCTGGGCGGAAAAAGAGTGAGGCCCGTTTTGATGGCGGCGGTTGCCGATATAATAGGCACGGGTGCCGAAAAAGTTAAAAATTTCGCGCTCGCTCTCGAACTTATCCACACGTATTCGCTTATCCACGACGATTTGCCCGATATGGATAACGATGATTATCGCCGCGGAAAACCTTCTAATCACAAGGTTTTCGGGGCGGGGAATGCAATATTGGCCGGCGATGGATTGTTGAATACGGCTTATTCTGTGCTGTTTGACGAATGTTTGAAGGGCAACGAATATGTTTCCGCCGCAAAATATATTTGCGACTGCGCTGGCATATACGGCATGATTGCCGGGCAATCTGCCGACCTTGCCCATGAAAGAGACAAGACCGCCGACGAGGATACGCTTGAATTTATATACGAAAAAAAGACGGCGAAGCTGATAACGGCCGCAACCGTCGTGCCTTCGATATTGAACGGCGGAAAATATTTTTCGGAACTTAAAACGCTTGGCAAAAAGTTGGGATACCTGTTTCAGCTTACCGACGATATTCTCGACGTCGAGGGGAACTTTGATAAATTGGGCAAGAGTCTGGGAAAGGACGAGGCCGAAGACAAGCTCACGGGCGTAAAAGTTTACGGGCTTGAAAATTGTAAATTACGGGTCGATGTTATTGGCGACGACTGTATAAAGATAATCGACGGGCTTCAGGGCGACACTTCGTTTTTATACTCCTTCGTCAACTTCGTTAAGACTCGTCTGGGCTGATTTATATGCTTGACGAAAATATTCCGCAACTTAAAAGCATGTCGATAGACGAACTCAACGCTCTTTGCGACGAATTGAGAAACAAGATCGTTGATACCGTTATGAAGAACGGCGGTCATCTTTCGTCCAATCTCGGAATGGTCGAATTAACCGTCGCGCTTCATTATGTGTTCGATTTTCCCAAGGACAAAGTTATTTACGATGTGGGACATCAGTGCTACACGCACAAACTGCTCACGGGGCGTGCGGGCAAATTCGATACCCTTCGCAAATACGGCGGCATTTCCGGCTTCCCTAAGCGGGAGGAGAGTGTTTACGACTGTTACAACACCGGGCACTCCGGCACTTCAATTTCGGCTGCGCTCGGATTTGCCAAGGCGCGGGATATTAAGGGTGAGGACTACAACGTTATTGCCGTCATAGGCGACGGTTCGTTCAGCAACGGCCTTGTCTACGAGGCCTTTAACAGTGTAAGCGAATTCAATTCGCCCGTTTTGATAATATTGAACGACAACCAGATGTCAATCAGCCCCACGATCGGGTCGATGCACGAATATCTTGAAAAGCTGAGCGCGGAAAGCGAGCAGCGCGACAAAAAGAGGCGGCACGAGACGATTTTTGAACGGTTCGGCCTCACTTACGACGGTGTGTACGATGGAAACGATCTTGGGTGCATGATACAAAAACTTAGCGAAGTAAAACAAAAACTGCGTACACGTTCCGTCATTTTGCACGTTTTAACAAAAAAGGGCAAGGGCTACCTGTTCAGCGAGGAAAACCCGCAGGAAACGCACGGGATCTCTGCCGGCAGTGCGACCGCTACCGAATATTCGACAGTTTTGGGAAGTACTTTGTCTGACATAGCAGCCCAAGATGAAAGGATAGTTGCGGTAACGGCGGCAATGACGCCCAGTTTGGGACTTTCGGATTTTTTCGAAAAATATCCCGCGCGTTCCATCGATGTCGGGATCTGCGAATCGCATGCCGCGGTGGTGTGCGCCGCGCTTGCGGTACAGGGACTTCGCCCGTATTTTGCGGTGTATTCAACCTTTTTGCAGCGCGCTTTCGACGAAGTGATGGTGGACATCTGCAGTCAGAACGCTCCCGTAACTTTATGTATCGACAGGGCGGGGATCTCCGGTTCGGACGGCGAAACCCATCAAGGCGCGTTCGATCTCTCTTATCTGAGCATGATCCCCCACCTTACGATAGCCGTTCCCAAGGATGTTGTGGAGTTCAAGCGCATGCTGCTTGCCTCGCCCGACTTCAACGCGCCTCTCGCAATCAGGTATCCAAAGGACGGTTTCCGAAGATTCGACGGCGGAAGTTTTGAATTCGGTAAGTGGGAAGTAATGCGCGACGGCGGCGACTGCGTTTTGATCGCCTGCGGCGAGCGCATGATAAGCATAGCTCTTTCCGCGGCTCGAATTGCCGCCGACGACGGAGTGGAGTGCTGCGTTATAAACGCGCGCTTCGTAAAGCCTCTCGATGAAGTCATGCTCTCGGCTCTTCCGCATAAGCACGTTATAACAATGGAGGACAATTCCCTGATAGGAGGTTTCGGTTCGCTCGTCGATTGTTTTTATGCGGGCAGTGGTAAAAAGATAAAGAATTTTGCCTATCCGGATGAATTTATTCCCCACGGCGGCGTGAACACTCTCATTGCCAAATACGGGATTACCGTTAAAAACATCAGCGATTATATTATTGAAAATGCGCATAGATAAATACGTTTCGGAAAGATTCGGGTCGCGCACAAAGGCCGCCGAAGCGGTGAAAGAAGGGTTTGTGCTCGTAAACGGCAGGGCGGTTTCGCCGTCTTACGATGTAAAAGAGGGTGATGCCGTCTCGTTTTTAGAGCGCGGCGCGGTATTCGTCTCTAACGGCGGATACAAACTCGATAAGGCGTTAAAAGATTTCTCGCTGTCTGTCAAAGGAGGAGTTTTTGCCGATATAGGCGCAAGTAACGGCGGTTTTACCGACTGTCTTTTTAAAAACGGTGCGGGTAAAGTTTATTGCATCGATGTGGGAGAAAATCAGCTTGACCGCAGTCTGCTTAACAAAAATATAGTCGTTTATGATAATTTCAATGCCCGCGACCTTGCGGCCGAAATGTTTTCGGAGCGTTTGAACGGCGTTGTGGCCGACGTAAGTTTTATATCGCTGACGTACATCCTCGATAAAGTTTCGTCCGTTTTGACCGACGGCGCGTTTGCGGTCATGCTCATTAAACCGCAGTTCGAATGCGAGGGAGGTCGAGTCGGGAAACGCGGCGTCGTAAAAGATCCGGCAGTGCACCGCAAAGTAATTAAAAAGATATACGATTTTGCTCTGACCTGCGGTCTTGTTCCGGCGGATCTCACAAACGCGCCCATAAGGGATGGTAAGAACAAAGAATATCTTATTCTTTTAAAAAAGGAACAGGCCGTTCCCGCCGCGTTCGCCGAGCTGATAAAAAAGGTGAAATTGTAATCGAATTTATAAATGTATATAAAAAAATTATAAAAAAAGTACGTTAAATTATTAATATTTGGCGTACTTTTCTTGCATATTTGCATATATAGTGGTATAATTATTCATATGAAGAGCGTCGGCATCTATTTCAGAAAGTCTAACGCGGCGCAGTGGGGCAGCGTTGACGACATAATTTCGCTGTTCACTGTGCGCAATACCGCATGCAAAGTGGTGAACGACGTTGCCGATCTTGAAGGCGTGGAAGTGCTTATGGTGTTCGGCGGCGACGGAACCATCTTAAAGATGGCGGCGGCTTGCGCGCTCCGCGGAATCAAGATCATAGGCGTAAATTACGGACATACGGGGTTTTTGGCCGAATTCGAGCCTGAAAGAATGGAAGACGCGGTGGAACTTGTGTGTTCGGAACGTTACGACGTGCGCCAATGCAGCATGCTGCAGATAAGTTTTAAAGGGAAAACTTATTACGCTTTAAACGATCTTGTTATTCAAAGGTGTACTTCGGGCAACATGTTTTCCAACACGATAAGCCTGCGGGCGGCAATAGACGGTTCGGTGGTGGACAACTATACTGCCGACGGACTGATAGTAAGCACCCCCACCGGATCCACGGCGTATTCGCTGGCGGCGGGCGGCTCGGTGCTCACGCCCGATATAGGCGCGTTCATAATGACCCCCGTGTGCGCTCATTCGCTGCACTCGCGTCCCGTCGTATACAGCGACAGATCCGTGCTTTCGATAGTGCGCACTGACAGCCGGGGGGCTGTTACGGTCGTCGTTGACGGCGTAGCCGTGGGATGCGATTGTGATATCGGGCACATAGAGGTTAAAAAGGCCGACAAAAAAGTATCTTTTATAACGCGCTATGATACCGATTTTTTTAATAAATTGTTAATAAAACTCAATATTTGGAGTAAATGATATGCATAGAAACGCAAGACAGGCAACCATTCTGGATATTATATCCAAAAAGGACATCGAAACCCAGGAAGAGCTCTGCGCAGAGTTGAACAAATTGAATTTCAACGTTACGCAGGCTACCATCTCGCGCGACATCAAAGATCTTAAACTCTATAAAGTCGCGGGAACGACTAAAAAGTATAAATATGCCTACATAGAGAGCGAAGGCGACGTTGTTACCAATAAGATGCGCAATCTCTTCCGCGAGTGTGTGCAGAGCATCAATTTCGCCAACAATATAATAGTCATTAAAACCATGCGCGGCAACGGCTCCACTGCGGGCGCATTTGTCGATTCTTTACAGTATTCTGAAATAATAGGAACGGTTGCGGGCGACGATACCGTAATAATAATTGCGGACAGCAACGAAAATACGCCCATCCTCGTAGACAGGTTAAAGGAATACGTCAGATAAAATTATATGCTGTGCAGGCTTTCGATTAAAAACGTCGCGCTGATCGACAGCGCGGACATAACATTTGACGGCAGGCTGAACGTGCTGTCGGGCGAAACGGGCGCGGGCAAATCGGTCATTCTCGATTCAATAAATTTCGTGTTGGGGTCAAAGGCCGATAAAAGCATGATCCGCTACGGGGAAAACGAAGCCGTTGTCAGAGCCGAGTTTTCGGTCGATCCGTCGGGGCCTGTCGCAAAGGCCGTGGAAGAACTTGACATCGAATGCGACGGCCAGATCATAATTACAAGGCGGTATTCTCTCGACGGTAGGGGGAGCATCAAGTTGAACGGCAATGCAGTTACGGCCGGAATGCTTAAAGGCATTACCTCCAAGCTTGTAGACGTCCATGGGCAAAGCGAACATTTTTATCTTTTGAGCGAAACCAACCAGCTTAAAGTAATCGACGGATTGTGTTCGGAAGCGCGCCCGGAAAGGGACAAATTGGCCGAATTGATTGCTTCGAAAAAGCGTACGGCCGACCGCATAGCCCGACTTGGCGGCGATGACAGACAGCGCGCCGCGCAGATGGATTTTATCGATTATCAGATAAAGGAGATAGAATCCGCCGCCGTAGTGCCGGGTGAATATGACGAGCTTATCGCAAAGCGAAACATTATCAACAACACCGAAAAAATCTTAACGTCGCTCGGCTCCGCGGCGAGTCTTTTAAACAGCGACGGCGGTTGCGTGGATCTTATATCTTCCGCCTGCCGCGCGGTCGCATCCGTAAGCGCGTTGAGTCCCGAATACGAAAAAATATATTCCCGCCTTGAAAATTTATATACCGAAGCCGACGATATTGCAAGCAGCATAACCGATCTCGCGGACGAGCTTTCGTTTAATGAGCGCGAGGCCGAAATTATTTCCGAACGCATAGAATTGCTGCGCGGCATAATGAAAAAGTACGGTGCGGATGAGCAGAGCGTGCTCGACTTTTTGCATGAAGCGAAGCAAAAATACGAGGAGCTTGCAGGCAGTGCCGAACTTATAGAAAGCTTGAATGCCGAGCTTGAAAAAACCGACGATGAAATTTATCGGCTTTGCGTTAAAATCAGCGAAAAGCGTAAAAAATGTGCGGTGAAATTTGAAAAGGCCGTTGTAGAACAGTTAAAAAGTTTAAATATTCCCGAAGCGCGCTTCGTGGTTGAGTTTGCTCGGTTTGACAGGCAGACCGCAAATCTGAACAGTTTAAACGGCAGCGACGAAGTTAAATTTATGTTCTCGGCCAACAAGGGCGAGCCCTTAAAGCCGCTCAACAAGGTTATCTCCGGCGGCGAAATGAGCCGGTTTATGTTGGCGATAAAGACGCAGTTGAAGGGCATCAACGGCATTTCAACATATATTTTCGACGAGATCGACGCAGGCATAAGCGGCATGACTGCCCGTACCGTGGCGCAGAAATTTATAGACATCAGCCGCGATACGCAGATAATCGCGGTTTCGCATCTGCCGCAGGTGTGTGCCGCGAGCCACGCGCAGTTTTTGATTTATAAGACCGAAGAGAGCGGTAAAACCGTTACAAGGGTTAAAATGCTGAACGACGAGGAGAAGCTTGACGAGTTGGTAAGGCTGACGGGCAGCGTTTCGTCGGCCGCCGCTTTGGAACACGCAAAACAGCTTATCGCCCAGTTTGATAAATAACAGATTGCATGTGCGGAGTAGTTGAAAGCATTCCGCGCGTATAGATTGACGATTTCAGCGGCGGACGCAATATTTGCGGCCGCCGCTCTGCGTGTTTATCGCTAATCGCGCGGCCTCGCGCATAGAAAAAATTAATCTGCTCAAAATAGGCTTATGCGGTATTCCGATAAGATAAAGAGGGTTATTTTCGCGCTGTTGTGCGCGGTCATATGCTGTATATCCTTTTCGACAGTGGCCGCGTATGCGGACGAAAGGGAAATTTATTTGGGCGGATTTGCCGCCGGATTTGTGCTTAATACAACCACCGTCGAGGTGGTGGGGCTGTGCGACGTGATGACTTCGGACGGCATGTGCAGCCCTGCACGGGATTGCGGGATACGCGCCGGTGACATAGTGGAGGCAATAAACGGCGTGGCGATAAACGGCAAAGCCGACGTAAGCAGCGCGCTTGCAATACCGGGCGACGAATGCGAAATACTGATAGTGCGGGGCGGAGAAAGGCTGACGGTGCGCACGCGCGCCGTCACGGATATAGTTTCGAAACAGAAGCGGCTGGGCATGCTTGTTAAAGACAGCGTAAACGGCATAGGTACCGTAACTTTTGCCGATAAGACCAACGGAATCGTTGCCGCACTCGGCCACCCTGTCGCCGACTGTTCCAAAAGGATGTTCACCGTAAGCGGCGGCGGTATTTACTCATGCGCCATATACGGCGTAAAACGCGGCGTGAGGGGTACGCCCGGCGAATTGAAAGGCAGCATAGAGAGCAGTTATCCGATAGGTACTGCCACGCACAACTGCGCGAGCGGGGTATACGGCAAGGTTTGCGAAGATTTTGATTGGCAAAAACTCACAAAAATATCCGTTGCCGACATCAGCGACGTAAAGATTGGCAAAGCTTCGATTTATTCAACGGTTAGCCAAAATGTAACCTGCGAATACGAGATAAGTATAGTAAAAGTCGATCCGCTGAACAACGAAAATCGCAATTTCGTGATAAAGGTAGACGACAGAAGGCTTATCGAACAGTCGGGCGGCATCGTGCAGGGCATGAGCGGCAGTCCGATAGTACAGGAAGGCAGGCTCGTAGGCGCGGTAACACATGTTTTTGTAAACGATCCAACAAGAGGGTATGGCATTTCCATCGATAAAATGTTGAATGCATATTAATATTAAGGGCGGAATCCTCATATAAATTTGTATGAGGATTTTGTCTTTAAATAAAGTTAAATGGGATAAGAACTACTTATTTTGGCTTCTAATAGCTTTTGCATCGGCAATTATATGTGGCATAGTACTATTTAATATTTCCGATTTCGGCTATTATATCTTCGGATATGCGCAAAATTATGTGGACGCCGTATTCTTTTTTGAAGTCGGCGGACTGATTTTTTCGTGTCTGATAAAGGAATTGTTGTTTATCTATGCCTTTTTCGCGCTGGCGTATTTTGCTAAATTGAAGGCGTTGTCGGCCGTAGTAATGTTTTTGAGAACGGTGGTTTTTGCTCTCTATTGCTGCGTGATGTTTACGGGATTGGGGATAGGCGGCGGAGTGTGCGCCGTGCTGGTTTATATCCCGTGCTACATTTTTTCGTGCGTGTGCTGTGCCTTTGCTGCCGAAAATTACTGCATTGCAGGCAGGCGTCTTGTCTTTGTACTTCCGGCATTTCTCGCCGTCTGTGTTTGCGCCGCATTTTTTATAATGCATAACGTTGTGTTCCGCATCCTTATCGCGCTTGTTTAGCGCATAAATTTTTTTCGGCTGCAAATAATAGGTGGTATGAAAAGGATTTTGTTGGCGGCGGTTGCCGCCGTGTGCGTTTTTTCTGCTGCAACACTCGTCAATAACGATAAAAATTTTGCTGCGGCCGCGGGAGAGGGTGACGCGGTTTGCAAAAGTGCCTGCCTTATTGACGCCGCATCAGGTGAAGTGGCGTATCAGTACAATGCCGATGCGAGAATGCCGATTGCAAGCATGTGCAAGATAATGACGCTTACGTTATGTTTCGAGGCGGTCGACGACGGAAGACTGGCACTTGACGATATGATAACCGTTTCGGACAGAGCGGCCGGAATGGGTGGGTCGCAGGTGTTTTTGCAGAGCGGTTGTTCCTACCGTGCGGAACAGCTTATAAAGTCCGTCGTGGTATGTTCGGCCAACGACAGCTGCGTTGCGCTTGCAGAAAGAGTAAGCGGCAGCGAAGAGAATTTTGTTGCGGCCATGAATAAGAGGGCGGCCGAACTGGGCTGCGCCGACACGTTGTTTGCAAACTGCACCGGGCTGCCAAAAGAAACGCAGTATTCCACCGCGCGCGATGTGGCCGCAATGTTTGCGAATTTAATTAAAAATAAACGCTATTTCGATTACAGTTCTATCTGGCTGGAAGATTTTGTGCATCCCGGCGACAGAGTTACAAGCATGACGAACACAAATAAGCTGATACGAAAATATCAAGGTTGCGACGGCGGAAAGACCGGGTTTACGAACGAAGCGGGGTTTTGCCTTGCCGCAACCGCGGCGCGGGGCAACATGCGCCTTGTTTCTGCCGTGCTCGGCGGCGGCACGAGCGAGCAGCGGTTCGATAAAACGTCTGAACTCTTCGATTACGGCTTTTCCAATTTCAGAAATCTTGCCGTGCTTGACGAAAGCGTAAATCTCAACGACAGATATGCCGTAAAAATGGGTACGAAAGAGAACGTCGCCATTCGTCCCGAACGCAATTGTTTTGTATTCTGCGGCAGGGATGAAATGCCCGAAATAACCTTTTCGGCGGAAGTTGACGCACTCCGCGCTCCGCTTGCCGCCGGCGACAGTGCGGGCAGTATCGCGGTATTCAGAAACGGCAAGGAGTTCGACAGAGTTCCGCTCGTGTGCGCCGAGGACGTGCCTGCGGCAGGATACGGCTACAATTTGCAAAAAATAGCTTTGAATTGGAATATATAGCTTTAAAAATTGGCTATTTCAGCAGTAAGCAACTATATGTTGTGTAAATCGTTTGACTAACTTTGCGGCCTTTGGTAAAATAATTATATAATTATTTTGCCAGAGGTCGCTTTTTATGAACCAAAGAAGTACGCTTAAAGTAAACGGTGCGGGACATCTCGAAATAGGAGGGTGCGACGCCGTTGAACTTGCGGCGCGGTTCGGTACGCCGCTGTATGTCTTCGACGAGGACTACATCAGGCTTATGATGAGAACTTACAGGCTTGCCCTCGACAAATATTACGGCGGCAACGGTATGGTTTTGTATGCTTCCAAAGCCTTTTCGTGCAAAGCGATCTATGCGGTGGCGAACAGTGAAAATATCGGCGTCGACGTGGTTTCGGGAGGGGAGCTTTATACGGCACTCTCCGCGGGTTTTCCCGCCGAAAAGATATATATGCACGGCAATAATAAAACGCCCGAAGAACTTGAATTCGCCGTGAAGAGCGGAGTGGGCGTTATAGTTATAGACTCTTACCTCGAAGCGGACAGGCTGGACGAACTGTGCGGTCGCGCGGGCGTAAAGCAAAACGTGCTCATAAGAATAAATCCCGGCGTCGAGGCGCACACGCACGCCTATGTGCAGACGGCCACGCCCGACAGCAAATTCGGCTTTTCGATTGCAAACGGCACCGCCGAAGAGATTACCCGCCATGTGCTGGCAAAATCCAATTTGAATTTGCAGGGTTTTCATTGCCATATCGGTTCGCAGATCTTCGAAAAGCAGTCGTTTGCGCTTGCGGCGGATAAAATGATAGATTTTATCGGAACAATAAAAGAGCGTACGTCATTCGAGGCGCAGACATTGAATATAGGCGGCGGGTTCGGCATCTACTATACCGACGAAGATCCGAAGCTTACGCCCGCCGACTATGACGAATACGTCAAAATTTTGTGCGGGCGCATAGAGGAAAGATGCGTCGAATACGGATTGAAAAAGCCCTTTATTGCCATGGAACCGGGCCGTTCGATCGTGGGCGAAGCGGGCGTTACCTTGTACACCGCGGGTGCCGTTAAAGAGATACCCGGAATAAAGACGTATGTCGCCGTAGACGGAGGCATGTTCGACAATCCGAGATACGCGCTCTATCAATCCAAATATACGGTGGTTGCGGCCGGAAAGATGAACGCTCCCTGTACGCAGAAGGTGACGATAGCGGGCAAGTGCTGCGAGAGCGGCGACATAATCGCCGTCGACGTTCCCCTGCCCGAAGTGAAGAGCGGCGACGTGCTCGCTGTGCTTTCGACGGGTGCATACAATTATTCCATGGCCAGCAATTACAACCGCAATTTTATCCCGTCGGCCGTGCTTGTAAGGGATGGCGACGCGCAAACCATAATTAAAAAACAAACTTATGAAGACATCGTGCGCAACGACGTTCTTCCCGAAAGGCTGATCAAATGAATATAATGGATCTGATACTGCTGCTCGCGGGAGTTATCGCAACAGTTTTTGTGCTTGCTCCCCACGAGTATGCGCACGCGTTCGTCGCGTACAAATGCGGCGACGGCACCGCAAAGGCTATGGGGCGGCTTACGCTGAACCCGATAAAACACCTCGACCCCATTGGTTTTTTATGCTGTGCCTTTGTGGGGTTCGGCTGGGCTAAGCCCGTGCCGGTCAACCCTTATAATTTCAAAAATTACCGCCGCGGCTTGTTTTTAACAGCCATTGCGGGAGTGTGCGCAAATTATATTATCGCCTTTGTCGCATATCTCGTTTTCGCGCTGGTCGATCACTTTGTCTTTAACGACATCATCACGGTTGGCAACGGTATGATAATGTATTATACCGACGGCGCGCTCGGCTATCTCGGTATAACCGTTTGTTTGATCTTTTATTTGATATATGCATACAGTCTTAGCGTTTTTGTGTTTAATCTGCTGCCGTTGAATCCCCTCGACGGGTTCAGGATCGTTGAGGCCTGTACTCGCGAATTAAATCCCGTTAGACGCTTTTTGAACGATTACGGGCAGATGATACTCATCATTCTCGTAGTTGAAAGTTATATCTGTACTATCGTGGGCAATTATGCCGACTGGGTAAATAATTTCAATATTTTAAATTATGTAATGAATTTCGCCACCGAAATAATCGGATTTCCCATAAAGGCGGCGTGGGACTGGATATTTGCGCTATGACAACTACTATAAAAGATTATGCGAATTTTGAATCGGTTGTTGACTATAACACCGTACTCGAAGATTTCGAAGGCCCGCTCGACCTGTTGCTGCATCTTATAAACATTGCGCAGATAAAGATAGAAGACATCTTTGTGTCGCAGGTGACCGAGCAGTTTTTGGATTACATCGAATACATGAAAACTCAACCGTCGCGCGACGTCGACAAGGAGAGCGAATATCTTGCGATGGCTGCGAGAATAGTTTATATCAAGTCGCAGGCAATGGTTCCCGCCGTGGAAGTCGCGGGCGAGGAGATGGGCGGCGACGATGACGAGCGACAGGCATTGATAGAGCAGTTGCGTCAGCGCGAATTCGAGCTTATCAAGGAAAAAACTACTCAGCTTAAAGAGCTTGAAACGATAGGGTATTATTTTAAAGAGCCTTCGAAGGATTTCAGCGAGGTAAAAATCGTCTATACCGATTTCAGCGTTACAGCGATGCTCGATGCGTTCGCAAAACTGCTTTTGCGCAACGAGAGCATGCAGCGCGAAAAGGACAACATCAAAGAGATTCCGAAAGACGAATATACCGTTGAAGAGAAGGTAAAATTTATCGGCGAAACATTGCGCGAAAATGAATTTATCGAATTCGAGCGGCTGTTTACACACTTTTCACGCAACGAAATAATAACAACATTTCAGGCGTTGCTTGAAATGCTGAAACACCAGTTCATAATGGTTGAACAGCACGAAGCTTTCGGCACAATTATTATTAAACGCAATCCCGAAACGGATTTAAAGGACGTGGATCTTGAACAATTTGACGAATATAATTGAGGCGATTGCCTTTGCCTCCGGCGAAGCCGTTCAGGTAAAATTTATTGTTGAAAAATTGGGTTGCTCGCTCAAAGAGGTGAACGCCTGTATAGACGAACTTAAAAAGAAATATTCCGAAGAGAGCGGAATACAGCTTTTGACATTTAACGGCAAGATCCAGTTTGCCACCAATCCCGCCTACAAGCAGCAGATTTCCTCTGTTTTGCAGCCCATTAAAGAGAAAGAGTTTACAAAAACTATTCTCGAATGCGCCGCACTGATAGCTTATAAACAGCCGGTTACCAAGGGTGAGCTTGAAGAGATAAGACAGGTAAGCTGCGACTATGCCATACATACCCTTTTAGATCTCGATATGATAGTTCCGTGCGGAAGAAAGGACGCCGTGGGCAAGCCCATTCTGTATGCGACCACCGATAATTTTTTAAAGAGATTTAAGTTGAATTCAATCGACGAGCTGCCCGATTACGACGAGTTGATGGCACAGATAGCCGAACTGAACGCGTCCATTCTCGACGAGGAGGACAGCAACTATCTCTATCATAAGGATGAATATTCCGAAGAGAGCGATCCCGAAGCTCAGGCTAAAAAGGTCGAAGAGAAGGCCGAACCGAAGGTTACTGCCGACGGATACGAACTGCCCGACCACCTCGAAGGTGAAGAGGGCGATGACATTATCGAAATCAAGTGATGCTTTGCGTCTTTGCAAAGAAACCGCGCCGGCCGCATAAATTGCGGCCGGCGCGGTTTTTATGTGCCGTATTTTAAAATTTACTTATCATTTTCAGAAACGGAACGTTTAAATATTATCAGCCTTTTCGTTATATAATTATAAATCAGTACAATAATCGTAAGAACTATCTTTACTATCCACTCATTGATATGCAACACGTCAAACCCCACATACATACCCAATATGTGAATATTATAAAGGAAACTGACGATATTGATCGCGATCAAAATAATAAATAGATTATTGCATTAAAAAGCACGGAAGCTTTCCGTGCTTTTTTGCATACTTTTTAATGGTCTGCCGATAATATTTTTATGTACGGGATATATGCGGCCGCCGCGCTTACGGCAATTTTGCTTTTTCCCGTTGCGGCGGATTGCTATGTGCTTGCCGATACGCGCCGTAAGCGGTTAAACATAAATTTTGTGCTGTACAAATTCATAAAGTTGGTTAACATAAACATCGATTATTCCGATTCGGTGAAAATGTATATAAACGGCAGAAAAAAGCCGCTTATCGGCGGCGGAATAAACTTCGGCGATTTTAAGCTGCTTAAATTTATTTATGTTACGAAGGTAGTTCAGCTGTGCGACTTCGGCATTGCGGGCGACGGCGGAGCGTATGCGGCGGTCGCGCAACGAACGGCGACAGTCATGCTGTATCGCATGGCGGCAGAACGGTTTGCGGGCTGTAAGCTTAAAAATTATACCGTGTTAAACGTGGACGAGCCGGGAGCGGTGTGCTGCGCCGCGCTTTCGGCTGTAACGGTGCCGCTTATGATTTTGGCGGCAGCTTTAATTATATTTGCGGAGAAATTCAGATGAAGTCGTTCAATAGACAAAGGGAAGAACAAAGTTTTAAAAATCCCCCGATAAAGATAGAAAACCTTGCCAACGCCGACATCGTTATAGGTCGCGCCGTAAACACGGCCAGCGGAGCGCAGGTAATACCTGTGACGTCGGTTACGATAGTCAGCTTGGGCGGCGGAGGAGAATTCGGCGACGTTAAGACTTTTAAGGAGGCCGAGGGCTTTAAACTTGCCGGCGGAAACGGCTGTGTTGTAACGGTCAAGCCCAAAGGATTTTTGATTGACGACGGTAAAAATTGCAGACTTTTGAGAATGGAGGACGGCCCTGTAAATGCTCTTATCGAAAAGACGGGCGAGCTCGTACACGATCTCGTTGAAAATTAAATGCGCCGTCGCCGCTCTTGTCTGCGCTTCTGCCGTATGCATTTTTGCGATTGCGCCGGTATGTGGGGCGCGTGCCGACGGTGCCGCCGAATACGCAATGGAATTGAACACGGGCAAAGTGCTGCATGCTAAAAACAGCGAAAGCCGCATGCCCATGGCCAGCACCACAAAAATCATGACCGCCTTGATAATCATCGAAGAATGCGATTTCGGCGAGGTGATAACTGTACCCGACGAGGCCGTTGGCGTAGAGGGTTCAAGCATCTATTTAAAGCACGGCGAAAAAATATCGATATGCGACCTTGTGTTCGGCCTTATGCTGCGTTCGGGCAACGACAGTGCGGTGGCTCTCGCGGTGCATCACAGCGGCAGCATTGCGGCATTTGCCGACAGAATGAACGAGCGGGCCGAAGAGATGGGGCTTAAAAATACGCATTTCGCCAATCCGAGCGG
The DNA here is from genome assembly GCA_944367955.1 of uncultured Clostridia bacterium. Classification (GTDB taxonomy): domain Bacteria; phylum Bacillota; class Clostridia; order Christensenellales; family Borkfalkiaceae; genus Coproplasma. The sequence goes on along the minus strand of CALVWU010000001.1, from coordinate 46,374 downwards.
GCTGCCTGATAAGGAGCATTATACAACGGCCTCGGATCTGTGCGTTCTCGCCTGCAACGCCATGAAAAACGTGACGTTCAGGCGTATAGTTTCGGCGCGCGCGCACGAAGGCAAATTTCGTAGTTTTATCAATAAAAATAAAATATTAAGCAAGCTTGACGGTGCAAACGGCATAAAGACGGGCTACACGCAGGAGGCCGGAAGATGCCTTGTATCGTCGGCCGAGAGGGACGGGATGGACGTTGTGTGCGTTGTTTTAAATTGCCCCGATATGTACGAGCGGAGCATGCGCATCATTGACGGCGCGTTCGCGGAATATGAATTGAAAACCATCGGCCGGGATAAAATCTTTATGTGCGGCGCAACGCCATGCGCGTTAGATGACGAAAGAACGTTTCTTCTGCCAAGAAATAAAGAATTTTTAGTTATAGTCATTCCCAAAACCAATTGTAAAACCGGCAACGAATGTTGCGCAGAGTTACAAATTTACTGCGAAAATAACTTGATTTTTAGCGCGAATTTATATAGTATAGATACAGAATGATAAATTTTTAAGGGTTTTATATGAGATTGAACAAATATCTCGCGGCCTGCGGCGTGGCATCGCGCCGCGACTGCGACGAGCTGATAAAACAGGGCAAGGTGAAAGTGAATGGCATAGTTGCCGCTCTCGGTATGGAAGTAGGCGACGGCGATGAAATAGCCGTAAACGGCGTTAAAGTTTCAGTCAAAAAGAACGAGTATTACATTTTGAACAAGCCGAAGGGCTATTTGAGCACGGTTTCGGACGAGCGAGGGAGAAAGACGGTTATGGATTTAATGCCCGAAGGCGCGGGGCGGCTTTTCCCTGTCGGCAGGCTCGATTATGACAGCGAGGGTTTGCTTATTCTTACCACCGACGGCGAACTTGCCCAGCACCTTACCCATCCTTCCAACGGAATACCTAAAACTTATCTGGTAAAGATCGAAGGCACGGCTACCGAAGCGACGTTGAACCCCATACGCAGCGGGATAGAGATAGAGGGAGGGTATGTGACGAAAAAGTGCAGGGCGCACATAGTTGAAACGCACAGGGAGTACACAAAGATACATATAACGTTAACCGAGGGCAAAAACCGCGAAATTCGCAAAATGTTTGCCGCAATCGGCAGGGAGGTCACTCTTTTAAAGCGCGTAAAGGTTGGAGAACTTACTCTGCGCGGCTTGGACAGGGGACAGTGCCGCAAACTCACAAAACAGGAAATCGAATATTTACGTTCGCTGTAACGTATACGGCGCGGCCCGCATCTGCGGGCCGCGCCGGTTTTGGTAAAAAAGCGAAAATGCGATGGTTAGCATGCAAAAAACGCGCGGCGGATGCTGCGCGTTTTAACGTAAAATTTAATCCAAACTTCTTACAAGGCCGATTACCTTGCCCAAAATCGTAACTTCGTCAAAGATAAAGTCGTCCATTTCGTCGTTTTCGGGATGCAGCACGAATTTTCCGTTGCGGCGGAAAAAGCGTTTAACCGTTGCGGAATCGTCAACCAAAGCCACTACAATATCGCCGTCGTCGGCAACGGGCTGTTTTTGAACAACGATTTTGTCGCCGTTCAGCATGCCTATTTTTATCATCGAATCGCCTTTGACGGTTAACATGAACAAATCTTCGCCCTTAAAAAAATTGGCGGGAAGCGAAATAAAGTCCTCATAATTTTGCTGTGCAAAGATAGGTTCGCCTGCTGCTACCGTGCCGATCAGCGGCACTTTTACCGCATTTTGCGTTATTGAAATGGCTCTGCGTTTGTTTTCGCCAACCTTGCTTTTGTTTATCAAACCCTCTTCGGCCAGTCTATTCATTATCGAAAACGCCGTGGCGGTGGAGGCGATCCCGCAGGCACGGCAAATCTCGCGCACGGTGGGCGCATAGCCGTTGTCCTCGATAAAGTTGAGGATATATTTATAAACTTCATCGTGTTTATTCAGCTTTTTCATAAGTCACCTCCGATCTTGTTTAAAGTATAACATACCACAGCACAAATTGCAAACGTTTGTTCCGCATTTTACACAAATTATTAATATGTTTTTGCTTGTAATTTGATTTTAAGTGGTATATAATATTTTAAAACAAATTAAAGGAGCAAATCGGCATGAAAAAGAGGGGTGAAGAATGCGTTCTTTATGACAGAGAGTGTATCGAGTGCGGGGAGTGCGACATGTGCGACCTCGATCCCGAAAAAGTGTGCGATAACTGCGGCAAATGTCTTGATATACGCGACGACGCCGTAATTAAGATCGATAAAATAATAATGGAAGACGAGGAGTAAATTTTTACCGTTTTAAAGCGCGCCGCAAGCTTAAAGTTTGCGGCGCGCAGCCGTTTTTCGTTTTAATGCGAATCAGTTTTATGAAAACAGGCCGAAATGTGGTTTTCTCAATATAAATTGGCTAAAAGTCCGGATAAAACAGAGCTGTGTGCGCAATTTTTACGATGGCGAACCTATTTAGCGATATATTTATCGAAAAGGTGTAAATACTTGTTTTCGATCGTGCAATCCGCGTCTAATCCCGTATCGGTAAAAGTTCTGCCGTGCTCCTTGACGGCATATGCCAGCGAGGAGTAGTTTCCGAGTTCGCTATATGGCACGGAAAGTCGAAGCGTTGTGAATTTATCGGCAAAACTGTTTAAAATACGCTCTTTAAGCTCTTCGATACCGCGGCCCTGCTTTACCGAAATGTATATGCAGTCGGTGGGCAGATGTTCCGTATCTTCAACAAGATCGCATTTATTTAAAACTTTAAGGTACGGTTTGTTGAATCCGAGAGAAACAAGGGTGGAGAGAGTGGTTTCGAACTGCATCCGATAATCGCCCGAAGCATCGGCTATAAACAATGCCAGGTCGCAGTTTACCGCGCTCTCCAATGTGGATTTAAACGCCTCAACGATGTCGTGCGGGAGTTTTTGTATGAATCCTACGGTGTCGATAAGTACAAATTCGTTGCCGTCTATCATAAATCTGCGTGCCGTGGGGTCGAGGGTGGCAAACAGAGCGTTCTTTTCAAGTACGCCCGCGCCCGTCAAAGCGTTCATCAGGCTTGATTTTCCCGTGTTGGTATAGCCGACGAGAGCGATGGTTTTTACATCGCGCTTTTCTCTTCTTCCGAGCTGCAGTCCGCGGCGGGTGGCTGTTTCTTTAAGGCGGTTTTCAAGATACTTGATGCGATAGCGGATATGTCGTCTGTCCGTTTCAAGCTGCGTTTCGCCCGGCCCGCGCGAGCCTATCCCGCCGCCCAGACGGGAGAGAGCCGCGCCCTTGCCTTTAAGCCGGGGATAGATATATTTAAGCTGGGCAAGTTCGACTTGTATTTTACCTTCACCGGTAACCGCGTTTAATGCAAAGATGTCCAAAATCAGAGTGGTGCGGTCTATCACTTTTCTGTTGTCAAGAGCCGCCGAAATATTCAATGTCTGCGAAGGGGACAATTCGCCGTTGAACAGTATGGTAACTCCGTCGAGACCGTCGAGAGTCTGCGCTATCTCTTTAAGTTTACCCGAACCGATGTAGGTGGCGGGATTTATCTCTTTTATTACCTGATGACACGAACCGCAATAAGAGCCGCCCGCGCTCTCTATAAGCGAAACGGCTTCGGAATGCAGTACGCGCCAATTTTCGTCAAGGATTGGCTGAATTATAAATATTTTTTCGATTTGCTCCATAGTTAATAAAATTTAGCGAATAATTAGTAATTTAAAATGTACTATGTTACGCATAATTAATTGGCAAAGCACTCAATCATCGTCGTCGTGATGAAGTTTTACTTTACCGACTACCGAGCGACGGGCGTCGTCGGTAAGAGCGGCATAGTGTTTTCGGGTTGTGTTTACGTCTTTGTGGCCGAGCACGTCGGCAACCACATAAATGTCACCGGTGGCACGGTAGAGGGCGGTGCCGTAAGTACTTCTGAGTTTATGCGGCGATATTTTTTTGAGCGGAGAAACGATTTTGGCATACTTTTGCACCAGATTTTCAACTGCGCGCACTGTAATTCTGCGTTTTTGCGAAGATAAGAACAGCGCATCCTTGGGGCCGCAGCTTAAATCTGTCTGTTGTTTTTGCTCGATATAGCGTTTCAATGCTTCCGCAACGTCGTTATCAAAGTAGAGTATGGCTTTGCCGCCGCCTTTTCGGGTCACCACAAACGAATTGTCTCCGAAATTTATGTCCTCATTGTTCAACCCGACAAGCTCGCTTATACGGATGCCCGTGCCTAAAAACAGTATGATTATTGCACTGTCGCGCACTTTTGACCGCTCATGAAAGGCCTGCTGGTGCGGGGAAAGGCCGCTACCGGATTCGGCAACGTCGATAATATTAAAAATTTCTTCACCTTCGAGGCGAATGATGGGTTTTTCGTGTAACTTGGGGGTTGCGACTTTTGCGGAATTATCAACCGAAATCAATCCCTTATTAAAAAAATATTTAAACATTGCGCGAACAGAGGAAAGTTTTCGCGCCTTGGCACGGTCGTTGCAGGAATGCTGCCTGTTTTGATAGGAGTAGTGCGACAAATATGCCAAAAACATTTCTATGTCATTGTTTGTAACGCTTTCAAGGTCAATCAGAGTGAACTGCTTTGGGGTGGAATAGCTTTTGAAACGCCGCGCAAGAAGAAAGTGGAAAAAAATTTTAAGATCGTGCGCATAATTCAAGCGCGTAAGAGGGGATGTTTGGCTGTCGATGGCCAAAAAATAGTCCGCGCAGAAGTCGGGCAAGGAATTTTCGAGCAGCAAGTTGACGGCTGCAAGATTTTTATTGTTGCGCTCGGTGTAATAATTAGAGCTGTTTTTTGATGTAGGCAAAGCTGAACCTCGTTAAAACTTAATACAACGCTAAAATTAATTGCGAAGCGTGAGTAGAAGGATTAAAAGCATTTTCGAATTGACAGCAGTCGCATGTCGGCAAAAGAACATTAAAGTCGTTAAAATAGGAAAAAATATTGGTCTTCGAGCATTTTTTATGTGAGTGCGGGAATATAAGTATTTATTCGTAAAATGCAGCTTTTACGAATAAATATCTCAATAAAACAACAATTTTAGAAAAGTGTCTTGTGAAATCAATTAAATTAAAGATAACGTCAAATTTTAATTTGAATTTAGTCTGGCAATTTTATGGTGCCGTCGTAGTCTTTTAATAAATCGCTGCGCGACAAAATTAAGTCCGAATTAAGTCCGAAGCCGTTTACAACGGTTCCGGCGCGTTATACGACACTGCGTCGGTTCGCGACAATGATTTTTTGCAGGACAACGCGGCGATAACGCAAAGGCATTACGCTTTGAAAGTTACAGCCCGCAAGCATTTTTAAAGTTTTAAGCCGTCGTCAAACGTCAAATAGTAAAAACATAATCAGACATACCTGGCAAGATTAATCGCTTCTGCCCTGAATATCCGGTGCGCGCTCGCTTAAAGCGTTTATTCTTCGATAATTTAACGCACTCTGCTTTAAATTTAATTTACCGAAACAATTTTTTTCAATAAAGTTGCCTATAAAAAAACCTCTACGCCATAATAAACTGAAAATTAATGTGCTATCGTCACATTTTTGTGTTGCGGACAACTCTAAATTTAATCATTAAAATGTATCTTTTAAAGCAAATTGAAACAAGAACACGATAATTATGCCACGCATAGTACTTATTTTTAGGCAATATTTTAATATATTTAGCAATAAAAGCGGGTTTTAGCCCGCTTTTATTGCATTTGCGCTGTTAGTTATTTGGTCAAAGGTTTCAAATTCCAAATATTTTCGGCGTACTCTTTAATACTGCGGTCGGCTGCAAAATAGCCTGACGCGGCGATGTTGCGAAGCGAAATCTGGTTCCACTTGCGCTTATCGTGAACATACAAGCTGCTGAGTTCGCGCTGTGTTTTATTATACGACGTGAAATCGGCCATACACATGTAAGGATCGGCCACGGGTGAACCCGTTAAAAGATAATTTGCCATATCCGAGAACGACTGTCCGTTGAAACCGATTATAAGAGCTTCTATAATTCTGCGAAGTTTGGGGGATTCGTTGTAATAAGTACTCGAACTATAACCGGAACGCCAGATGTCGTCGACTTCGTTGGCCTTGTGGCCGAATATAAATATGTTGTCCTCTCCCACCGCGTTAGCCATTTCGACGTTTGCGCCGTCGAGAGTACCTATCGTGAGCGCGCCGTTTATCATGAACTTCATGTTGCCCGTGCCGCTGGCCTCTTTGCCAGCAAGCGAAATCTGTTCGGAAATTTCAGAAGCCGGCATAAGAATCTCCGACATGGTAACGTTGTAATCTTCCATGTAGACGACATTCAGCTTTTGACTTATCTTTTTATCGTTGCGTATTTCATCCGAAATGAAGTTGATAAGCTTTATGATCTGTTTGGCCATCGAATAGCCGGGAGCAGCCTTTGCGCCGAAGATGTAAGTTTTGGGCTGCATATCCATATCCGGATTGTCTTTAAGGTCAAGATAGGTATCGATTATGTTTAAAGCATTCAAAAGCTGACGTTTATATTCGTGAAGACGCTTTGCCTGGGTATCGAAAATCGACTTGGGATCGATAACAAATCCCTGCTTTTTGTATGCATAATCCGCAAACTGCTGTTTTTTGATAGCCTTTATCTCTTCAAGCCGCTTTAAAACGCCGTTATCGTTTTCAAATTTTTTAAAGTCGGCAAGCTTCATGCTGTCGTGAACAAACCCGTCGCCTATGCAGTCGACAAGCAGCTCTGTAAGTTCGGGATTGGCCTGGCAGAGCCATCTTCTGTATGCGATGCCGTTTGTTACGTTGGTAAACTTTTCGGGAGTATAATCGTAATAATCTCTGAATACCGATTTTTTGATTATATCGCTGTGCAACGCTGCAACGCCGTTTACGCTGTGGCTTCCGTATACCGAAAGATTGGCCATCTTAACTCTGTCGTGCTCGATTATCGACATCCTTGATATTTTAGCCCATTCTCCGGGGTATCTGTTCCAAAGCTCCTCGCACAGTCTTCTGTTGATTTCCTTGATTATGGAATGGATCCTGGGAACAGTTCTTTCAACAAGGTCTTCCTGCCATGTTTCCAAAGCTTCGGCAAGCACCGTGTGGTTCGTGTACGCGCAGCTGGCCGTGGTAATGGCCCATGCGTCCTCCCATTTATAATAGTACTCGTCTACAAGAATGCGCATCAGCTCGGCGATCGCCATTGCCGGATGTGTATCGTTCAGATGAATGGCTGCCAGTTTGGGCAGATCGCTTAAATCTCCGTATCTGTGCCTGTGGTCGCTTATTATATTCTGAATAGAAGCCGAGCAGAGGAAATATTGCTGTTTTAACCTTAAAGCTTTGCCGTTGATGTGGTTATCTGCGGGATAGAGTACCTTTGTAAGCACGTCGGCGTCGTTGTCTTCGGCCATTGCCTGGTAATATTCGCCCTGCGAGAACAGTTTCATGTTAAAATCCTGCATGGGCTTAGCTTTCCAAAGTCTGAGTACCGAAACGGCGTCGCTGTCCTTGCCCGATACCATCATATCATAGGCCACGGCTTCAACGTCCTGACTGTCGATATAATTTATCTCCATGCCGTTTTCGGCCCATCTCTCCTCTATTCTGCCGCCGAAACGCACAATATACGACTTATCGGAACGCTGCGTAAGCCAAATCTCGCCGCCGGGCAACCATACGTCGGGCAGTTCGGTCTGCCAGCCGTCGATTATCTTTTGCTTGAATAAACCGTATTCATAGCGCAGCGAATAGCCCATTGCGGGGTAGTCGCCCGTAGCAAGCGCGTCCATAAAGCAGGCGGCAAGCCTGCCTAATCCACCATTACCCAAACCTGCGTCAGGTTCCAGTTCATAGAGTTCGTCAAGCGAAACTCCGTAGCCTTCGAGCACTTTTTTGAATGTGTCGGTGGCACTTAAATTGTATAAGCTGTTTTTAAGCGAACGGCCCAGCAAAAATTCCATGCACAGGTAATAAACCCTCTTTGCGCGCTTTGTCTTCATTTTCTTTGAAAAGACCTGGCGTTTTTGCAAGAGAATGTCCCTTACGCTCATTACTACAGCTTTATAGATCTGGTCTTTTGTCGCTTCGGCGGGGCCTACGCCGTAGTAGCGCGCAAGCTTGCCCTTGACAAGATCCCTGACTTCTTTTTCGGTAATAGTTGTTGACATTATGTTCTCCTAAAATATATAAGTAAAATAGAATTATTATTTGAGCATACTCATATACAACGCTTCGTACTGCTTTGCCGAATTTGTCCAACTGAAATCGCTTGTTGCGGCTCTGTACATAAGTTTTGACCAAACATCCTTGTTTTTATAGTCCGAAATGGCCTCTCTTATAACATAAAGCATGTCGTGCGCGTTGTAGTTTGTAAAAGTATAACCGTTTTGAAGGGGCTTGATGCTGTCGTACAGTCCGCCCGTCTCCCTTACGACCGGAATCGTGGCGTATCTGCAGGCAATCATCTGCGAAAGGCCGCAGGGTTCCGACTTTGAAGGCATAAGGAAAATATCCGAACCTGCATAAATCTTGCGCGAGAGATCGTTGTTGAACATTATCTGCGCGCTCATTTTGTCGGGATACCTTCCGGCGAGATCTTTAAAGAAGTTTTCATAGTACGAATCGCCGGTGCCGAGCACGACGAACTGCACGTCGCTTTGCAAAAGCTCCTCTATTATGTTTAATACGAGATCGAAGCCCTTGTGCGACACAAGCCTTGAAATCATAGAGATAACCGGCGTATCGGGTTTTTCGGGAAGATTGAGCATCTTTTGAAGTTCCGCCTTGTTTACGGCCTTGTTGCTCATGTCGTCGGGCGAATAATTTGCAAAGATGTGCGTATCGAATTGGGGATTATAACCCGTATCGTCGATGCCGTTGAGTATGCCCGAAAGCTTGAACTCGTTTCTGCGCACGATGGGATCCATGCCGTGCGCATAATAGGGTTCTTTGATCTCCTGGGCATACCTGGGCGAAACGGTGGAAAATCTTTCGCAGCACTCAATCGCGCCCTTCATCAGGTTTATCGAGTTGTTGTATTCCACAAGGTACTGATACTTGCCGTAAATATCGAACAGCGACGAAAGTATATCAAGCGAATACTGTCCCTGATATTCGATGTTATGAATGGTAAAAAGTGCCCTTATAAACTGGTATTCCTGTCTGAAACAATAATTTGTTTTAAGATAGATTGCCGCAAGAGCAGACTGCCAGTCGTGGCAATGCATGACATCGGGATAGAAATTCAAAAACGGCATGATTTCAAGCACGGCCCTCGAAAAGAAGGCAAACCTCTCGCCGTCGTCAAAATAGCCATAGCAGCCGGGACGTTTAAAATAGAATTCGTTATCGAGGAAATAGAAGATAACGCCGTCCTGTTCGTATTTGAAAATACCGCAATACTGATTTCTCCATGCAAGATGAACATAGATGTTGCCAAGGTATGTGAATTTATCCCTGTATTCCTTTTTAATATCCGAATAAAGGGGCACCACCACCCTCACATCGAAGTTACCCGTTGCGGCCAAAGCCTTCGACAGCGAGCCGATAACTTCTGCAAGGCCGCCCGTCACGATGAACGGCGTGCACTCCGACGCAACGAACAAAATTTTGCGCTTCGAGGGCGTTTCTGCAACTTTCTGCACCTTTGCAGCGGTCTTTTTGGTTGTTACTTTTATTGCTGATGCCATTTTTGTTATCCCCCTTGTCTTACTTAAATGTGCATACCTTTATTTATGAAATAAGGTTTCTGCGCGCAACCTGCAAGCGTTGTGCCTGCAACCACCGAGCTGTCTTTGTCGCTTACGACGTATGCGAGATTGCAATTGTCGCCGATAACGTTTTCGCTCATTATGATGCAGTTTTTAAGCGTCGCGCCCTTGCCCACCTTTACTCCGCGGAACAGAATACAATTTTCAACCGTGCCTTCAATAAGGCATCCGTCGTGGATGAGCGAGTTGGATACTTTCGCGCTCTCGGTAAACTTTGCAGGCGAAGCGTCGTTTATCTTGGTGTAAATATCCCTTTCGCCGAAGAGATAGCTGCGCACTTTTTTATCGAGCAGATCCATATTCGCCTTAAAGAAGGATTGCAGCGAATCGATGTTCTGATAGTATCCTTCGTACTTATAGCCATACACGTTGCCGGTCTTTACGCCGGGCAGAATAATGTCGCCCGAAAAACTCGAATAGCCGCGGGTGATGGCGGTTTGAATGAGGTTGCGCAGATACGACGTGCGGGCAACGAATACGTTGATGTAGTTCTTTTTGATGCTTGTGCTGTGCTGGTTGACGTCTACGGTGAGAATTCTTTCATTCTCGTCCGTTTCGAACATCATATAAGAATTTGAATCGCCGCATCTGTGTTCATGGTAAACAAGCGTAAGATCGGCGTTAGTTTTAGCGTGCTGTTCGATGACTTTGCTGTAATCTATTTTATATACCGAGTCGCTGTCGGCAACCACAACAAAGTCCTCTTTGCACTTTCTCAAAAACGCCGAGGCACCCTTTAAACCTTCAAGACGGTTGCGGTAGAGCATTTCGCTTTCGTCGCTGTAAGGGGGCAACAGAATAAGTCCGCCCTCCTTTCTTGCCAGATCCCACTCCTTGCCTGAGCCGAGGTGATCCATTAGCGACTGATAATTGTTCTTTGTTATAACGCCCACGGTAGTGATGCCCGAATTGACCATGCACGAAAGTGCGAAGTCCACAACGCGGTAGCGTCCGCCGAAAGGAATGGAAGCCTTCGATCTGACTTTTGTCAGTTCGGGTACGCTTTCATCGTTTATGCTTGAAAAAATTACGCCTACTGCTGATGACATTTATCCTTCCCCCTTACACGTTTTTGTCTATTATCTCGCCTGCGGGCACGGTTTTGCCGTCCCCCACGCTTATTGCACGGCCCAGCACGGTTATTCCGTTCGTCTTGCCTTCAAGCTTGCTCGCCTTTGCGATGACGTCGCCGACGACCGACTTTTTGCCGATGGTAACTTCTTCGTCGATTATCGAGTAGTTTACGCTTGCGCCGGCCTTGACAACGACGTCGCCCATGAGTACGCTGTCCTTGACGACCGCGCCCTTTTCGATAACGCAACCCGTGCCTATTACCGAATGAATGACTGTGCCCTCCACTTCGCAGCCGTTTGCGATGAGCGAGTTGGAAACTTCACCCTTTACGTATGCGGGCGGAGCGAGCGGGCTTCTTGAATGGATGACTCTTTCGGTATCGCGCAGATCGAATTTGGGTGCGTCGCCCAACAGATCCATATTTGCTTCCCACAGCGAGCTTATCGTGCCGACGTCCTTCCAGTAGCCTTCGAAGCGGTATGAAACCATTTTTTCGCCGGCATTGAGCATGGCGGGAAGAACGTTCTTGCCGAAGTCGTTCTGGGAAGATGGATCTTTTTCGTCGAGTTCGAGGTACTTGAAGAGTTTCGACGCCGTGAAAATATAGATACCCATCGAAGCCAAATCGCTCTTGGGCTGCTTGGGTTTTTCTTCGAATTCGTAGATCGTGCCGTCGGGATTGGTATTTAAAATACCGAATCTCGAAGCCTCCTTCATAGGCACCTGCATGCAGGCTATGGTACAGTCCGCACCCGCCGCTTTATGGGCCGCAAGCATCTTGTCGTAATCCATCTTATAGATGTGGTCGCCCGAAAGAATGAGAACGTATTCGGGGTCGTACATCTTCATGAATCTTATATTCTGATAGATTGCGTTGGCCGTACCTTTGTACCACGATGTATCCGTTTTTGCCTCGTAGGGCGAAAGGATATGTACGCCGCCGAAAGTTCTGTCAAGATCCCACGGCTGACCGTTGCCCACATATTCGTTCAGAACGAGGGGCTGGTACTGGGTAAGCACACCCACGGTGTCTATACCCGAATTGATGCAGTTTGAAAGCGGAAAGTCGATTATTCTGTACTTTGCGCCGAAACAAACCGCGGGTTTGGCTATGTTACTGGTCAAGGCGTACAGTCTGCTGCCCTGTCCGCCCGCAAGTAACATTGCCACGCACTCTTTTTTTCTTAGCATTGCTGGATCCCCCAATAATTTATTTTTCTTTTATAAAATACAGACACGCAAGTTTAGGTATCGTAAGCGTAAGCGACCAATCCTTGCCGTGACTTGGTATTTTTTTTGTGTATATTACCCGCTTTTTGAACTTGCCCTCGCCCCCGAATTCCTTTTTGTCGCTGTCGAGGATAAGTTTATATTTTCCGCGGTGCTGTCCGAATGTGTAATCGGGCTGGTCTATGCCCGAAAAATTCACAACGCAAAGAAGCGTGTTGCCCGCGTCGTCATAGCGATTGAATGCGATGACGTTGTTCACCTCGTCGTCCACTACTAACCATTCGAAACCCTTCCAGTCGTTTTCGATCGTATACAGCGGCGGGCACGTTTTATATATGCCGTTCAAATATTTTACGAAAACGCGCATCTTTGCATGCTTTTCGTATGAAGTTAAAAAATAGTCGATTCCCTTGCGGTAGTCCCATTCGGCAAACTGCGCTATCTCATAACCCATAAAGTTAAGTTTTTTGCCGGGGTGCGCGTACATAAAGCCCAAAAGCCCGCGCTCGCCCGCAAATTTATCGGCGTACTCTCCGGGAAATTTATTTACTATCGCGCCCTTGACATGCACGACTTCATCGTGCGAAAGGGGCAGAATATATCGTTCGCCGAACGAGTACATCATCGAAAAGGTGATTTTTGTGTGATGATAATGGCGGTACAGCGGATCCTGACGACAATAAAACAATACGTCGTTCATCCAGCCCATATTCCATTTGTAGTCGAAACCCAGCCCGCCGCCGCTAACTTTTTCGGTGACGCCCGGATAGGCCGTCGACTCCTCGGCCACGGTCAGTACGTGTTTGAATTTTTCGTGCAGATGCGCATTGAAACATTTTATAAAGTCAATGGCTTCAAGATTGCGGTTGTCGCCAAACACATTGGGCGTCCATTCCCCCGCACGTTTGTCGTAATCGAGATAGAGCATGGACGCCACTGCGTCCACCCTGAATCCGTCAACGGCATACCGTTCGATAAAAAACGCCGCCGAAGACAGCAGAAAATTGCGCACTTCGTTCTTAGAATAGTCAAATTTGCGCGTACCCCACCCGCTGTGCTCCATATTGTCCCACAGCGCGCACTCGTACAGGGGCTGACCGTCGAACTCATACAGACCGAAGTCGTCCTTGGGAAAGTGCGCCGGCACCCAATCGATGATAACGCGTATTCCCGCGCGGTGAAACGCGTCGACGAGCGAAGCGAAATCTTCGGGCGGGCCCAAACGGTTTACAACCGAAAAATATCCCGTTACCTGATAGCCCCAAGAGCCGTCGAAAGGATATTCTGTGACGGGCATGAATTCGACGTGCGTATAACCCATGTCGGCCACATACGGCACGAGTGTGTGTTCAAGCTCTTTAAAAGAGAGATAACTTCCGTCGCCTCCCCTTTTCCAGCTTAAAAGGTTTACTTCAAAAATATTTACGGGCTGCGACAAGGTATCGCCGCCGGCCGGCATACGTTTGTTTTTTTGCGGCAGATCGCATACGACGGAAAATATCGAATTGGGCAAATCGCTTCGAAAGGCAAACGGATCGCTCTTTAAAAGTCTGCGCCCTTCGAAAGTATACACGGCAAAACAATATCTGTCGCCGGTTTTGCAATTCAGATCGGCCTGCCAGCTTTCGCCGTCCGACAGCCTCTTCATGGGGTGTTCGACGTCGCGCACGAGCACACAGACGCGGGCGGCATGCGGAGCCCAAACACGGAAAGTCCGGCCGCCCTCCGGCGAGCGGTGACAGCCGTAAAATTCGTGTGCGGCGGAAAAAACGCCGTTATGAAATAGCTCCAATGCGCTGTGTACGTTCATACCCTTACATATTTTACCATATTGCTATCGATTTTTCAAGACAATAATTAAAAATCTTTGCACGTTTTTTAAAATAAAATGCAAAAAAACATATCGGCAGACCGTTTAAAACACGGTTAAGCCGAGTAAAGACAAAATCAGGCTGCTTACAGCTTTAAATTACATATCTCCACGCCGCACAGTCTGCCGCCCGAAAGGGCCACGATGACATTTTCGGCCGTCTTTACGCAGATGTCGCCGTGCATATCCCCGAAGACTAAAACGCATGAAGCATCATCGTACACCACGGGAACGAGGGGCGGACAAATGTACACCCCTTCAGGAAGCTTTATGCCGCAGTCAATTTTTATAACGCCGTCCATCGCTTCGACACGTTCGAGCGGCTCGTTTTTATAGTGCGTCAGCTTATCCACGCTGCCCGAAAGTCCCGAAACCCTTCGCTTTCTATCGGCGCACAGACATATATCGCCGCACCCCGTCCAAATCCTGTATCGATCGACAGAATGAGAATTGATTATTCGACCGTTTTTTACAAAAACTTTATTACGGGAACAGGGCCCTATTTCAACCGAATATTCGAATGTCATAACAAAAACAAAAGTACTCCGACCGACCCGCCGGAAGATCGCCTGCGCCGCACTTTTGGCGCAAATGATTTGCCGAAGTAAATTATATAATAAATTCAAAAAAAAATCAATAGCAAAGTCATAAATATATACTTAAAATAACTTATATTGCACAATTATATACTTAAAATGCCGCAGGCTTGTTGACTTGCGGCATTTTAAGGGGTATAATTTTTATATGGATAACATAATTCTTATCGGAATGCCCGCTTCGGGCAAGAGCACCGCGGGCGTTTTGCTCGCCAAAACCATCGGTTACGGATATATCGACTGCGACCTGCTTATTCAAAACGAACAAAAAGCATTGCTTTGCGATATTATCGAAAGAGAGGGCGTTCAGGGTTTTATCTCCATCGAAGAGCGCGTGAACGCATCGCTCTGGGCCGAAAAATGCATAATTTCGACGGGCGGAAGCGTGATTTACGGCGAAAAGGCAATGCAACATCTTAAAAATTTGGGCAGAATAATTTATCTTAAAGTCAGTTTGAAAGAACTTGAAAAAAGGCTTAAAGGCAAAGATATTTTTAAGCGCGGCGTCGTTATGCGCAACCGCGCCAAAACGCTGGCCGAACTCTATGCCGAACGTGTTCCTCTGTACGAAAAATACGCTGACGCAACCGTCGATTGCGACGGATTGAACATCGACGAAACGGTTGAGGCTGTTATCAAGGCGGCGAAGGCAGAAAGGTGAATCAAGGTTTTAAATCACAGAAAACCTTTTATCCCGGTTAAAATTATTGTCATTGTAAAACATGTTAATGCACAAAAGGCTGACTTAGTTATGTCAGCCTTTTAACATATAACCATAAAATGTATTTATGTGTAACATAGTACATTGCAAAATTTGAAATATTATAGACAAAGCAATTTGAACGTCTCGCTACGCTGTATTTTTAGAAAAATCTTTCACATTTTATACCTTTTAAGCGGCGGCAAAGCCGTTTGCCGTATAAAGCCTTGCAGAACTTTCCGCCGTCAACAGCTCAACAAGTCTGCGCGCGTTCTCGCCCGCGTCTTCGCGCGTCACGGCATAAACCGCAGACGTTATGGGGTAGCTTCGGTCTGCAACGGTGTCGAATGTGGCGGAAACGCCCTCCACATCTATTTTAGCGGTATTTTTGAATCGTTCGTCTATCTGACTCATTAAGGCGAAGCCAACCGCGCCGTCCACGTTGCGGTAAGCGGCGGGTCTTTGATTAAATGAGAAATGATTTACAACAAAGTAAGTTTCGGTGACATAGCCAGAAAGCTGAGTATCTAAATACCCGGCAAGCATTCTGCCCGAAGTCTGAAATACGTTTTGCGCATACGCCTTGATTTCGTGCTTTTCGCCGCCGATCTGTGACCAATCGGTGATTTTTCCCGTAAAAATGCCCGCCAAGCAGTCGCGCGTTAAAGATTTTACACTCGTACCGCTTTGAGAATATATTACGATTGCATCCGCGGCTATCGGTATGGCAGTCACTTCATATCCGTCGAACATATCCAATTCTTCTTCATATACGATGGCGACAGCATCGACATTCTCTTCAAGTACGAGCGCGGGAGAAAACGCAGATATAAAATAGTCGTCTATGCAATTTTCAAAAGCGGTTCGGGAATAAAACGAATTGATTATCGAAGAGGCAAGCGGATATAGCGATGCGTCGTTAACGGCTATTACGGGTGCGTTTTTTTCCGAAAACATCACCTCCGCCCCTTCGAGCTTATACACGCCGTCCGTAAAAGGCTGATTTTCGTCGCGGTAGTTCTCGTCGTAATACGCGCGTTCATTTATTATGAGCGAGGCGTCATACAAAATTACGCCGCCTACCGCGCAGAGAGCGACGGCGGCCGCCGCTGTCAGACAGCCTGAGCTTATAAGCACACGCTTTTTTGTCGCGGGTTTTGTTATGCACCACGTTGCGAAAAACGCGGCGATTACAACACACAACGAAAATAACGCCGCGCAAATGCGTTGATCGATCATCATCGTGAGAAATAGAATCAGCAGTACAAGACCTATCTCTGCCACTGCCAGCAGAAATATTTTTAGTCCGATACGGTTTTTCTTCATGAATTTTACCTCCTATCGCCGTTACGCATATATTTTACGACGTTTTAATTCGTATTTCAATGCACACCGCATGCACAATGCGTGCATACGGCGAATTTGCATGCGGTTTAAACATAGCCTGCGCGCCGCGGCAATAAATTGCCGCGGCGCGCAGGCTATAAGATCGCTATTCAATTTTTGCCGCGGAATCATCAAATTCAAGCAATTCGGTTTGGATCTGTCTCCAACCGGTGCCGTTTGTCTTGTATACCGCACGAGCCAACCAATACCCTTCGCGGGCAGCGGCTGATACCGCTATATTGTTAAAAATATTCAGATCGTCAACGCCGCTGCTCGAAAAAAGCTGCATGTCATCGCAGTTATCGCAATATGTTCGGGAATAATATAAGTCGAGCCGCACCTGTACCCTGTCATATCCGATATTAAAATTATTGGTTGCCTTTGCGGTAACGGTTCCGTTGTAATCGCCCTGTATATCTAATCTTATATAGGTTGCGAATCCTCGGCGTTCGTCTGCGGTTGTCGCAAAACAGTCGGCGCACAGAATGCCAAACATAACTCCGAAGACAACGACTCCGGCCGCGATAACGGAAATTGCCGTGTAAAAAATTGCGCGCGCTTTTTTTGGGGATGTTTTAACCAACATTACCGCACCGAATGCAACGGCGACAATCGAAACGAATGCGGCAAAGCCCAAACCGACGTTGCGCCAGTCAACAGCCACATCAAGGATGCTGTCGCCATTGTCTATCGGCAGATTTTCGATAAAGAAAAACGACAGATCGGCTATTATCAGCAAAATTATCAACGAAGCCGCAATCAACCACGGGATGAGCATACGCGGAATTTTTTTACGAATGCCGACGTTATTTTCTAAAACGTACTTTTCGGGCTCGCTTTTTACTTCGTTTTCACAATTATCGGATATATTCAGTGTTTCTATCAGCAGTTCTTCGCGTTTTACGCCGTAAAAAGAAGCGATACTGTTCAGTATTTCGCCCCGCGGTACCCTTTCGTCGCTCTCGTAATTCGCGAGTGCTCTGGTACTTATTCCTATTTTCTCCGCAGCGCATTCACGCGTAAGTCCTCGATCTGCGCGCAGTTTTTTTAATTTTTCGCCTAACATATAAATAATTTTATCATCAATAGCCCGCGTTGTCAATCCCCGTGCGCAAACGCGCCGTTGCGCCGCGGCAAATATTAAAAATAATTAAAATTTTTTTAATTTGTTTTAATGTTTTGACTTGACAATATATTTAAAATATTATATTATAAATAAGCTTTTGAAAATCAATGCACTCATGGCGGAATTGGCAGACGCGCAAGACTAAGGATCTTGTGGAGCGATCCATGCAGGTTCAACTCCTGTTGAGTGCACCAAAAACGGAGAGAACGGTATATGCCGTTCTCTCCGTTTTTGCCGTATAGAAAATTACACGGCGCACAAACTATTAAATTTTGTTAATATTCACGCTCACCACTCCGGTAAAAGCGATTTGAGACCGACGACGGTGTAACAGCCCCTCTCTTTAAGAATTTCAATATCGCCTTTTTCTCCGCAGAGCTGCATCATATTTTCCCTGCAGGCACCGCACGGCATTAGTAAACTTCCGTCCGCACCAACGACGACCAATTTGATTATAATATGTTCGCCGTGTGTTATCATACTGCCTACGGCATTTCTTTCAGCGCACATACCGAGCGAGCATGCGGTATCTATGCAGACGCCCGTATACATATTCCCTCTGTCGGTCATCAACGCGGCCGCAACCGAACCTGCTTCGATAAACTTTGAAACGGCGCGGGGCTGCAATACCTTTCTTGCGCCGATATACAAATGTTCCCACACTTCATCAAACTCATCGACGGCAAGTTCTTCGATGCGCTTCACGAAAGCGTCCTTGCCTTCGCAATAGCCTTCTATATCGTATGCGAATTTTGCGGCAAGCGAGCGTTTCAGTGCCTCGTATCTTCTACAGACGTCGCCGTGGATGCGCAGATAATCGCGAAAAGCAAGGTGCCTGTGGATATTGCGCCAGTCGTCGGCCACAAAAATATGTATCTGATGGGTGCGATTGTCTCCACCCTTGCGAAGATATCTTCTGCCCGCCATCGCGAATTCTCTCCCAGCCACTCATAGCCGAGAGCCGAAAATTTATCGCGCGTGCAGTCGACGGCACCGAGATTTTTTACAACTAACATTATATCTATTATCGGTTTGGCTGAAAGTCCTTTAACAGAAGTACTGCCGATATGATATATTTCGATACAGTTATCGGTGAGTATCGCAGAAATTGCTTGACTTTCCCTATAAAATTTTAACGGCCATTCGGCATTATAATCCGAAACCGTTATATGTTGAGGCAACGCTTGCTCCGTAAAATGTTAATAATAAAATGTTGCAATAAATGCAAGCCGAACAAGCAAAAAAAGCGCATACGACAAAATAAAGGCGGCGCAGATCACCTTACCAATGCGTATAAAATCGCATCATGAACGATGCCGTCTTTATTTACGCCGTTGCGAAGGTATCCTTCCCTCACAAAACCGCACTTTTCCAAAACACGCACGGAAGACGTGTTTTCAGCAAAAATTTCAGCAAATACCCTGTTAATTGCTGTATTTTGAAATATTATTTCAAGAATGTTTTTAACCGCAACGGGCATAATTCCCCTATTCCAATATTCTTTGCCTATATAGTAACCGACAGAGGCACTGTTGCAATGACATCCCGATTGCACGGTATAGGAAATACAGCCTATCACATTATCGTCGAGCGTTATGGCAAAACATTGCTCGCCGCCGCTTTCCTCGCAATCCTTTGCATATTTAATAAAATCACACGCATCATCGATTGTGTACGGAAGCTTTGAAAGTAAAAGATACTTCTGCAAATCTTCATCGTTGCAAAAATACGCCAAAGCCTCTGCGTCTTCGTATTTAAATCGTCTTAATTTAATGTTGTACGTCATTTTTAGTAATTTTGTTAATAATTTCTTTCGTTTGCCTTTCAAGCTCTGTTAAATTACCGTCATTATGTATGACATAATACATCGCAAAATCAGAAGAGTTGTAGTCAAACTGTTTAGATATACGCTTTTTAACATCCTGTTCAGGCAGTCTGTCGCGTTCGGTAACGCTTTTTATCCGTCGTTCCTCATCGCGAATTACAACTATCACGCCGTTGAACAAGCTTTCGGCTCCGCTTTCAAACAGTAACGGAACTTCGCAAAAACATATGCCGTTTACCTCTTTTGCCCGTTTAAACATCTCATTATAGATGCGCGGATGGGTATAATCGTTCAACTTATTCAGTTGCGCGGCGTCGTCGAATACAATATCCGCAAGTTTCTTACGATCGAGGTTTCCGCTGTCGTCCGTAATTTTACCGAAGACGTCGCATAGACCTTTTATGAAACCGCCATCGGTCAGAAGTTCGCCGTATATCCGGTCGCACGATAAAGTTGCGTATCCCGCCTCTTTTATAATCTGCATCACAGTCGATTTGCCGCTGCCGATCCCCCCGGTTACGGCATATATTTTATTTTGCTTCATACCAGTTTTTTCCGATGTTTACATCCACTTTTAAAGGCACGTTCAATTTAACGGCGTTCTCCATTTCGCGCTTTAAAAGCCCGGCCGCACTCTGCGCCTCCTCTTCGGGGCAGTCGAGGACGAGTTCGTCGTGCACCTGCAGGATAAGTTTGGCCTTTAATCCTTCGTTTTGCAGTGCTTTAACAACATTTATCATGGCGATTTTTATTATGTCCGCGCTCGATCCCTGCAAAGGCATGTTCATTGCGGCCCGTTCGCCGAACTGCCTCATGTTGTAGTTGCTTGAATTTATTTCTCTAATATACCTTTTTCTGCCGGTGAGGGTTGAAACAAAGCCGTTTTGACGGGCGAATTCCACATTCGACTGCATGTATTCATGCACCGCGCTGTACGATTTGAAATAATTTTCGATATATTCGCGCGCAACTTTTAACGGTATGTTCAGATTGCGCGACAGCCCGAAGTCGCTGATGCCGTAAATTATACCGAAGTTTACCGCCTTTGCTTCGGAACGCATTTTAGGCGTTACGAGTTCAAGGGGCACGCCGAACACCTGCGACGCGGTTACCGCATGTATGTCGCGCCCCTCGTTGTAGGCTTGAATGAGTTCTTTGCAACCCGAAAAATGCGCAAGAAGACGCAACTCTATCTGCGAATAGTCCGCATCGATGAATACGTTGCCCTCGCGGGGAATAAACAGTTTTCTCAGTTCTCTACCCTCGTCTTCGCGTATCGGAATATTTTGAAGATTGGGGTTGGTGCTCGAAAGCCTGCCAGTAATTGTAACGGTTTGATTGTAAGTCGTATGAATCAGCCCGCCGTCGATAAGAGGCTTGAAACCTTCGATGTAGGTTGAAAGAAGTTTTTGATATTGCCTGTATTCGAGCACGAGCCTTGCAGCCTCGCTTTGGTCGGCAAGTTTTTCAAGGATTTCCGCACTCGTGGAATATTTGCCGTTTTTGTTCTTTTTGCCTGATTTCAAGCCGAGCTTTTCAAACAATACCTGGCCAAGCTGCGATGGGGAATTTATATTAAACGGCCCGCCGCAGATGGCAAAAATGCGTTCTTGCAGAGCGAGCAGTTTTTTATGATAATCATCGGCAAAAGCAGTAAGTTGGCTTCTGTCGACGCGCACCCCCGTGCGCTCCATATCGTACAGCACGAATATGAGCGGTTTTTCTATATTTTCATAGAGTTCGGCCCCACCCTCACGGTCGAGTTTTTTGCGGTAGACTTCGAACATTACATATAAGATGTATGCGGGATACGAATTGTCATATCCGTAATAATAGCACAGCTGTTCGAGATTCTGGCTTGAATCGAAAAAGTCGGCAAGATATTTCATAACCGAAATATCTTCGGTTGCGCACAGCGGTTCGCCGCCTTCATAAGTTATATCATGCAGCAGTTTTTTCAAGTCATAGGCCGCAAGGGTGCTGTTTTTATTGTTTAAAATTGCATTGATCGCCTCTATTACTCCGCTTTCGGGGATCCCTTGCAAAAGATTTCGGCTTATTTCACACTCGTACTGTATGTTCGAAACGTAAATATAAAGCTTGTCGTCGCGGGTTATCTCGACAAAAAAGCGTTCGTCGCGCGAACACAGCGAGTACAGTTCGTCAAGATTTTCGATATGTCTTTTGGCGGGATAATCGAGCTTTTGCTTCGAATCCTCATCCGCCCCGTCATCCTCATCGAAAATATTCAGAGAGAGCAGGCTTTTAAATTCAAACTTGACAAACAGCTTTTTTACTTCCGATGAATATCTGTAAGGAGCGATACAATCATTCAGCTCGGCTTCAACGTCGCAGTTTCGGTCGATGGTAGCAAGCTTATAAGACAGCTCGGCGGACTGCCGGCCGTCTTTGAGTTTTTGACCTATCGAACCTGAAATTTCGTCGATGTGCGCATAGATTCCCTCTACGCTGCCGTACTTTGAAATGAGCGAATGCGCGGATTTTTCACCGATTCCGGGAACGCCGGGAATGTTGTCGGACTTGTCGCCCATCAGTGCTTTTAAATCGACTATCTGCGCGGGGGACAGACCCACTTCGCCGAAAAAGTTGTCTTTATCAAGCTTTACAAGGTCGCTTACACCGCGTTTTGTAAAATATACGTCGGTTTTGTCGTCTACAAGCTGGTAGCTGTCTCTGTCGCCGGTGTAGATATAGCTATGCACGTCGAAACGGTTAGAGAGCGTTCCCACGATATCGTCGGCTTCGATGCCTTCCTTTTGGAACATGGCAACTTTCATTGCGGACAGCAGGCTCTTTAAAGGTTCTACCTGCGCGGCGAGTTCCGGCGGCATGGGTTTGCGCGTGGCCTTATAGCCATCGTACATCTTATGCCTGAACGTTGGGGCTTTAAGATCGAACGCAACGGCGAGATATTCGGGTTTGACGTCGCTTAATATTTTAAGCATGAGTTTAACAAAGCCGAATATGGCGTTTGTGGGCTGTCCGTCCTTGGTTGAAAATACCGGCGTTGCATAGAATGCGCGGTTCAGAAGACTGTTGCCGTCGATTAAAACGAGTTTATCCATAATGTGACCGAAAATGCTTGATTTTTATTTTGTCTTATTGTATAATACATAAAGATTTTGCCGCTGTGGTGGAATTGGCAGACGCGCTGGACTCAAAATCCAGTGGTAGCGATACCATACCGGTTCGACCCCGGTCAGCGGCACCATCTTTTTGTGCGAAGCAGACTTTTGAGTCTGCTTCGCATTTTATTTATATCAGATCTTCAAGAATGAGTTTATCCGCAACGAGAGCGATAAACTCTGAATTTGTGGGCCTTTCGCTGCCGATGTACACGCGGACTCCGAATATGGCGTTGATGGCGTCCACTCTGCCGCGGTTCCAGGCAACCTCGATGGCATGCCTGATGGCGCGTTCGACTTTGCTTGCGGTTGTGGCAAACTTTTTGCCTATTGCGGGATAGAGTTCCTTTGTTACGCTGTTTATCACCGCAGGATTTTCAACGGCCATCTTTATGCCTTCGCGCAGGTACTGATAACCCTTTATGTGTGGCGGAATGCCTATCGAAATAAAGATGTTGCTGATTTTTTCGTCGACCGATGCGGCGCGCCGCTTATCGCGCACCTCAGGCAAAACATTGTAAGACGGCGCGGCGGGAGCAACCAGTTCGCATATCCTTTGAGCTATGCATTCCGCCGTGACGGGCTTTACAAAATAATAGCTTGCCCCGTGCGAGATGGCCGAATTTACAAGTCTGTCGTCGCCGAAATTTGAAACGACCACCACTTTGCTTCCCGGTCTGTTCTGCCTTATGTAATCCATGACTCCGAACCCGTCGATTCCGCTCAATACGAGATTGAGCAAAATTACGTCGGGCTTGTACTGATTGATAAGGCTGATGCCCACATTGCCGTTGCCGCTTACTCCGCACACTTCGAATTGTTCGTCGCCGTCGAAATAAGTTTGCAGTTCCTTTAAAAATTCTTCGTTGCTGTCTAAAATTAAAAGATTAATAGTTTTCATATCGCTTCACTCCGAATTTGAAATGGTAAATAAATTATATTATGCATTTTTGTAAAAGTAAAGCGATTTTGTAAAAAATATTATTCAAAATTTTAGTTTATTCTATATAATTTTGTAAAATTTTGTCGAAAGGGGCTTAATCGGCCGTAACGATGTCTACATATTCATCATAAGAGACATTTTTGTCAAATGTTTTTGTGCCGTTTATCTCTATTATCCTATTGGCCACGGTATTCATAAGTTCCTGGTCGTGCGAGGTAAACAGCATGCAGCCTTTAAAGTTCTTCATACCGTTATTCAAGGCCGTTATGGATTCGAGGTCGAGGTGGTTCGTCGGCTCGTCGAAGATGAGAAAATTGCCCCCTTCGAGCATCATTTTCGCAAGCATGCACCTCACCTTTTCTCCGCCCGACAAGACCTTCGCCTGTTTTAAGGCCTCCTCGCCCGAAAACAGCATTCTGCCCAGCCAGCCGCGCAAAAACTCTTCGTAATGGTCTGCGGAATATTGACTCAGCCATTCGACGAGGTTGAGTTCGCAGCCCTGAAAGAATTCGTTATTGTTTTCGGGAAAATACGAAAATTTTATCGTCTTGCCCCAGCGGATAATGCCCGCGTCGGGCTGGGTTTTACCCGAAAGTATGTCGTACAACATCGAAATGGTTGTCGACTTGTCGCTTACAATGCCTATCTTTTCGTTCTTTTGCACCGTAAAAGACACATCCGAGAAGTACCCTTCTTTGGAAAGCCCCTCCACCATCAGAATATCGTTGCCTATCTCTTTATCGTATTTAAAATCGATATACGGATATTTTCTGAGCGAAGGCTTAAAGTCGCTTATGGTGAGTTTTTCAAGTTCCTTTTTTCTCGACGTTGCCTGGCGCGACTTGGACGCGTTGGCCGAAAAGCGGGCTATGAATTCCTGCAATTCTTTTGCGCGCTGCTCGTTCTTCTTGTTTATGTCTCTCTGCTGGCGCGCGAGCAACTGGCTGCTTTCGTACCAGAAATCATAGTTGCCGGGCATCATGTTTATCTTGCCGAAATCGACGTCGCAGATGTGCGTACATACCTTATTTAAGAAATGACGGTTGTGCGAAACGATTATTATCGTATTTTCAAAATCGAGCAGATAATTTTCAAGCCAGCGCACGGTCTTTATGTCGAGGTTGTTGGTAGGCTCGTCCAAAAGCAGAATATCGGGGTTGCCGAACAGTGCCTGCGCAAGCAGTACTTTCACCTTACGCTTTGCGTCGAGGTCGGCCATGAGCATTTCATAGCACTCCTCGCCTATATCGAGCGCGGAAAGCAGCGTCTGCGCTTCGTATTCGGCCTCCCAGCCGCCCAATTCGGCGAATTCGCCTTCAAGTTCCGCGGCGCGGGTGCCGTCGGCTTCACTGAAATCGGGCTTTGCGTACAGGGCGTCTTTTTCGTCCATGACCTGCACGAGCCTTTTATGGCCGAGCATAACGGCGCGCAGCACCGTAACATTGTCGAATGCGTTCTGGTTCTGTTGCAATACCGACATTCTTTCGGTTTTATCGATGACCACCTCGCCCTTGTTCGGTTCGATCTCTCCGCTTAACACCTTTAAAAATGTTGATTTACCCGCACCGTTCGCGCCTATTATACCGTAGCAATTGCCCTTTGTAAATTTTAAATTTACGTCCTCGAACAATTTTTTGCTGCCGTATTGAAGTGATACGTTGTTTACCTGTAACATTTTTTCCTCCGATAAGATTATCTGGCAAATTGACTGTTATATAAATTGAAATAGAATCCGCGTTTTTCAAGCAGCTGAACATGCGTACCCTGCTCGATTATATTTCCGTCCTTCATGACAAGTATGATGTCGGCTTCCTTAATCGTCGACAGCCTGTGCGCGACGATAAAGCTTGTTCTCCCCTCCATAAGACGGGCGAACGCATTTTGAATGCGCATCTCGGTGCGGGTGTCTATCGATGACGTCGCTTCGTCGAGTATGAGCATCGGCGGCAGACACAGCATTATTCGCGTTATGCACAGCAGCTGTTTCTGCCCCTGCGAAAGACTGCCGCCGTCTTCGCCAATCACGGTATCATAACCGTGTTCCATCTGCATTATAAAGCCGTGCGCGTGCGCGGCCTTTGCCGCGGCGACCACCTGTTCGTCGGTTGCATCGGGTGCGCCCATGATTATATTTTCGCGCACCGTGCCGCTTTTAAGCCATGTATCCTGCAACACCATGCCGTAATTCTTTCTAAGAGAACGCCGGGTGACCGAGCGCGTATCGCGGCCGTCTACGCTTATGCTTCCGCTCTGCGGATCGTAAAAGCGCATCAAGAGATTTATAAGCGTGGTCTTGCCGCAGCCCGTGGGCCCGACTATCGCCACTCGCTGCCCCGCTTTTGCGCGGATGTTCAAATCGCGTATAAGCGGTTTTTGCGGATCGTACGAAAAAGTGACGCCCTCAAAGGCCACGTCGCCCTTCGCGCTTTCAAGTTCTAACGCATCTTTTGCGTCGGGCTGCTGGGCCGGTTCGTCGATAAGCTCGAAGATGCGTCCCGCACAGGCCACGGCGTTCTGCAACTCGGTTACCACGCCCGAAATTTCGTTGAAGGGTTTTGTGTATTGATTTGAATAGCTTAAAAGCGTTGTAAGTCTGCCAACCGAAAACGCGACGGGCAGCACTGAGGGAAAAATCAGCGTAAGCGCGCCCGAAAGGGCCACGGCCGCATAGACGATGCTGTTTACAAAGCGCGTACAGGGATTTGTAAGCGAAGAATAAAAGATCGATTTTAACGAAGTCTTGGTGAGCCTTTGATTTATTTCGTCAAATTTTTGGCCGTTAAGCTCTTCTCTGTTGAAGGCCTGAACGACTTTTAAATTATCTATCATCTCCTCGACAAACGCCGTCTGCTCGCCGCGCAGCCGCGAAGCGTCGATAAACAGCGAGTAGGTGCGCTTTGCTATAAAACGCGCAACGAAAAGCGACAGCGGCGTAATAAAGAATACGATCAGCGCGATTATCCAGTTAATAGCCAGCATCAGCACGAGGGTGCCTATGATTGTAAGCACACCCGTGAACAGTTGAGTAAATCCCATCAAAAGACCGTCGGCAAACTGATCGACGTCGGCGATGTTTCGGCTCACCACGTCGCCGTATGAGTGGCTGTCGATGTAGTTTAAGGGCAACACCTGAATATGTGCAAACGCCGCGGCGCGAATGTCGCGCACAACTTCGTATGTTATTTTGTTGTTGATCACGTTCATCAGCCACTGCGCGGCACAGGTTGCGCCGATGACTCCGCCGAGCAGCCAGAATTTTTCGGTCATGGCCGAAAAATTAACGTTGCCCGGAGAAATTACCAGATCGATAACGTCGCCGAAGATGATTGGCACCCAAAGATTGCCCGCAACGGTGACGAGCGCGAGCATGATGGTTGCCGCGACCTGCGCTCTGTAGGGCGCAAGCTGTTTGAAGATGCGTTTGTAGACGTCTCTTTTGGAGAGTGCCTTCATTGACATGCCCCCTCCTTTTTTTCGTATTGCGAGTAATGTATTTCCCTATAAAGTCCGCAATTTTTTAAAAGTTCTTCGTGAGTGCCGCAGCCGACCAGACGACCCTCGTCAAGCACGAGTATCTTATCCGCGCCGCGTATCGAACTTGTGCGCTGCGACACTATAAACACCGTGGGCGAATAGTCGAGGTTGCGCAGATTCGCGCGCAGCCGCGCGTCGGTTGCATAATCGAGCGCAGACGCGCTGTCGTCGAGTATAAGTATCTGCGGCCGCTTAACGAGGGCGCGTGCTATCGTAAGTCGCTGCCGCTGCCCGCCCGAAAAGTTTTTGCCGCCCTGCTCCACATACGCGTCAAGGCCGCCGTCCTTTGACCGTACAACCTCGGAAGCGCATGCGCATTCGACGGCGCGCAGTATCTCCTCATCTGAAGCCTCGCCGTTGCCCCACTGTATGTTTTCGCGTATGCTGCCGCTGAAAAGCACGGCCCTTTGAGGAACTATGCCGCACAACCCGCGCAGACGTTTATCGCCCGCAGCGTTTACATTTATGCCGTCTATCTCAACAGTACCGCTCTTTGCTTTGTAAAAGTGCGGTATAAGATTCACGAGAGTTGATTTACCCGATCCCGTACCGCCTATCACGCCTATCGTCTGTCCGCGTTCCGCAGTGAAGGATATATCCGTAAGCGCGTTCGCTCCGCCCGAATAGCAGGCGGATACATTGCTGAATTTAATAAACGGCGCGCCGTCCTTTTTTGTACAAATTCCGTCCGCAACCATCTCTCGCGGCAGCGCGAACACTTCGCTCACTCTCGTCGCGCAGGCAAATGACTTTGTAACGGTGATTATAAGATTTGCAAGCTTGATAAGCTCTACAAGTATCTGAGCCATGTAGTTGTACAGCGCGATAACTTCGCCCTGCGTAATGATCCCTCCGTCCACCTGCAGTGCGCCCGAATAGATGAGTGCGATAGTGCCGGCGTTTACGATGGCGTATGTTAAAGGGTTCATAAGGGCCGAAATCAGTCCGGCAAATTTTTGCGAGGCGCATAGACCGTCGTTCTTTTTATTGAACTCGGCTATCTCTTCATCCTCTTTGCAGAACGCACGCAGCACTCTTACGCCCACGAGGGTCTGCCGCGTGGCGGCGGTCACTTTGTCCAGGTCGGACTGCGAACGCCTGTAAAGCGGAATGGTTACAAGCATTATGCCGAAAACCGCTATGCACAGCACCGCTATCGTGGCGGCAAAAATGCCGCCGGCCGTCGCGCTTATGGTAAACGCCATTATCATGGCACCGAATACGATAAAGGGCGAGCGCATAAACAGCCTTAACACCAGGTTCACGCCCGACTGGATCTGATTGACGTCGCTCGTCATGCGCGTTATCATGCGCGAAGTGCCTATGCCGTCTATCTGCGAATAGGTGAGCGACTGCATTTTTGCAAACAGGTCGCTTCGCAGTTCCTTTGCAAAGCCCACCGCGCTTTTTGCCGCAAAATACTGGGCGGTAACCGAACAAGCCAAACCCACTACGCCGAGGGCGACAAGCGCGACGCACATCCATACGACATACCCCGCACCTCTTCCGCCCGTAATGCCGTCGTCGATAATCGCCGCGACAATAAGTGGAACGATAAGCTCGAATCCCGCTTCAAGCAGTTTAAAAAACGGCGCGAGAACGCTCTCTATTTTATAATGTTTGAGATATTTCAATAATTTTCTCATAAAAAAATTATACCAAACGGCGCATAAAAAATCAATAATAATTCAATTCGTTTGCAATTATTCTGCGCGTTTGATACAATTAAATTATGCCTTACGAGTTATATTTAAAGAAAAACGAAGAAAAGCGCATCGTTGCGGGGCACAGCTGGGTGTATGCAAACGAAGTCGAGCGCATCGAAAACAAGGATAAAAACGGCTCGCTTGCCACGGTGTATTCGCATGACGGGCGATACATCGGCAAGGGATACATCAACCATGCCTCAAAAATATTGGTACGTATCTTCATCCGCGGCGGCGAACAGGACGATAAACAGCTCTATTTGCAGCGCATCAAGGCCGCCGACGATTACAGAAGATCTCTCGGCTACGAGAGTTGCTATCGCATGGTATTTGCCGAAGCCGACGACCTGCCCGCGCTGATAATCGACAGGTACGGCGACGTTCTCGTTTTGCAGTGTCTGTCCCTCGGCATCGATATGCGCAAAAACATGATAGTAGAATGTTTAAACGAACTGTTCTCACCCAAAGGTATCTATGAACGCAGCGACGTTGCGGTGCGCAAAAAAGAGGGCTTGCCCGAAGCAAAAGGGCTGCTGTTCGGGCAGGTGGACGACTATGTGCAGGTATGCGAAAACGGGTTGAAAATGCTTGTGGACGTAAAAAACGGCCAAAAAACCGGCTATTTCCTCGACCAAAAAGAGAACCGCTTCGCCGTGCGCAGATACTGCGCAAACGCAAGCGAAGTTCTCGATTGTTTTTGCAACAGCGGCGGTTTTTCGCTGAACGCGGCTACCGCGGCCGGGCACGTGACGGCCTGCGACATCTCGCCGCTCGCGTTAAAGAACGTTGAAGACAACGCGCGATTGAACGGTCTTGACAACATCGAAACGCTGTGCGGCGATGTGTTTGAGGTGTTGCGCACGTTCAGACAGGAGAAGAAAAAGTTCGACGTCGTTATACTCGATCCTCCCGCGTTCTGCAAAAGCACGGATCAGGTTAAAGACGCCTATCGCGGCTACCGCGACATCAACGCAACCGCAATGAAAATAGTAAAAAGCGGCGGTTTTTTGATAACCTGCTCGTGTTCCCACTATATGACTTTGCCGCTGTTTGAAAAAATGCTTATCGAAGCCGCAAGACAATCGGGACGCATCGTGCGTTCGGTTGAAGTTAAAACGCAGGCTCCCGACCACCCTTCGCTGCTCTGCGCCGAAGAAACGCAATATTTAAAGTTTTTTGTATTGCATGTAAAGTGAATAAAAATATTGCAGTATTTTCAATCGTAATTAAAGGCGTTCGCACAAATTTGCGCGAACGCCTTTAATTTAATGCTGAGTTATATCTATTGAACAGTGTTAAGCAACGTTATTTTCAATTATTGCAGGCGGCGTTATTTCCGTTTTTCCGTAATCGTACATATGAAATTCATAATGCTCGTCATATTCTACTCTATCGCAAACAATAACGGCAAGTTTACCGTCAATAATTTTAATTGATATATTTGTATACGGAAAATCGTCATACTTTTCCAAAGGCGGATTAGATAAAATTGTTCTATCGCATACATATGCGCCGCTTTCCTCATCATAAGTAAATTCCGCATAATTCAAGCTAAAATCGGGACACAGTAACTTGAACGAAAAATATAATTCGTCAAGCATTTCTTCGTCTTCGGGATACTCGATAAAACTTTCCCCGTCTTCGGACATATATATAAATCTTTGCTCGCCTTCCTCTACAAAGTAACCATATATTGTGTCTTCATATCCTTCGTGCTTTGCCGACATATACCTGATGTTTTCCTGTATTTTGAGATAACCGATAGTTTGGCCTAAACTTTCTATCGTTGCATTTGCAAACGAACTTTCGGAAAACGCCGCTTTCCACTCATCTTCGGTAACTTTATCCGAAACGAGCGCGTCAAAATCGGTGCCTTCCGTCAAAGCTTCTTTTACGGTGACTGCGCATGCAGCGGTTTTATCGCCCGCTTTCGCCGTAATTGTGGCTCTGCCCGCCGCAACAGCCGTAACCTTGCCGTTTTCCACCGTTGCAATAGCGGTGTTATCCGACGTCCACGTCACCGTTTTATCCATCGCGTCGTCCGGCGCGACCGTCGCCGTGAGCGTCTCCTCGTCGCCGACTTCCAGCGTAAGCTCGGTTTTGTTCAGCGTTACGCTTTCAACGGCAGTCGTCCTTTCCTCGTCGTTGCAAGCGACAAGTCCGAACATGCAGGCCATGGCGCATATAAGTGCTAAGGCCATGGCAAATAAACCTTTTTTCATTGTTTTGTCCTCCTTGCGGCGTGTAGTAAAAGTACACTTTTACTACATTTTTTTTAATAAATATTTAAGGTTGCGTTTCCATGGCCGTATAACCATCGTAAAACGTTAAAAAAGAGCGGGTATATTTTAATTTCTGTCACCGACGGTTCTTTTCGCTCATGTTTTTAATGCAGCCGTGCAACATCTGTGGCATCAGGTTGTTCAACCGATGAATTTTGTAAAAATTCTCCTTGACAATGTATTTATTAAATAATATACTGAATACATGAAGCGCACAATTATAATTGAAGTATTCTTGTTGATATCCGTTATTGCAGCCGTAGCCGCAGCACACGTTTTTATTAATAGCGCAATCTCTTATTACCAAAGCATAACAATATATGCAGAAGATTATGGCCCCACAATAATCGAAAGCTTTAAAGAGATGTTGATTTTTTGTTTATCTTATTGTGCTATATCTCTTTTCGGCGCACTATGCGGATTTGTCGGCATGATAATGTTAGCCGTTAAGGATTTTTCAATGCTGCGAAAAAAATCGCACAAAAAGGAGCGCGTTTTCGCGTCTGAAAATCAACTCGATGAACTTAAAAAGGACGGTAACTAACCGCCCTTTTTTATATTTATCCCCTATAATTGCAAATCCGCCGACCTGCGCAAGCTTTTGCTTGCTTGCCTCCCCTCAACGCCTCTATACTCCGCCCATAGAAAATCCCCGCTGACGGTAAAAACCGTCAGCGGGGATTGGCGCGGAGAAGAGGATTTGAACCTCCGTACGGGGTTAACCGTAACACGATTTCCAATCGTGCGCCTTAAACCGCTCAGCCATCTCCGCATGCGATGCCTGCTTAACATCGCAAGCAGTTATTATAATATTAAAAATCGTGCGAAAAATCAAGCATTTTTTAAAGAAAAAGCAATTATTCTTTACAAATTTTTTTTAAAATGCTAAAATCGTGTAAATAAATATTTTAAAGGATCGTTCAAATGGATAAAACAAAGCTTAAAAACTATGCCGAACTTATCGTTAAGCGCGGCTTAAACGTACAAAACGGTCAAGAAGTGCTTATCCAGTGCAACCTTGACCAACCCGATTTCGTAACATTGGTTGCGGAAGAATGCTATAAGGCGGGGGCGAAACGCGTAACCGTTAAATGGTCGCACCAGCCTTTGAGTAAGATACACTTTTTGTACCGCTCGCCCGAAACTCTTGCCGAATTTACGGATATCGAAAGGGCCGAATGGCAGGACAGAGTAAACAAAAAGACCTGCCTTTTGTGGCTTGATTCCGACGATCCCGACGGACTTGCGGGTACCGACAGTAAAAAGATCGCCGACGCAAATATGGCCCGCTACCCGTATATTAAGCCGTTCCGCGACGCAATGGAAAATAAGTATCAATGGTGCATCGTGGCCGTTCCCGGCAAAGCGTGGGCGCGCAAAATATTCCCCGAACTTTCAGACGAAGAAGCCGTTGAAAAGCTTTGGGAAGCGATTTTTGATTGTTCGCGCATAACCGAAGATCCGATAGCCGAATGGGAAGAACACAATAAAAATCTTTATTCGCGCTGCAAATTTTTAAACGACTACCGTTTTGACAGATTGGAGTATTCCTCATCGAACGGAACGCGCTTTACGGTGGGGCTTAATCCCAAGGGAATATTCTGCGGCGGCGGCGAAACAACCCTCGGCTCGAACATCTACTTCAACCCCAACATCCCCAGCGAAGAAGTTTTTACCTCTCCCATGCGCGGCAGAGCCGACGGCATAGTTTATTCAACAAAACCCCTGTCGTATCAAGGCAAACTTATCGAAAACTTCTGGATAGAATTCAAAGACGGTAAGGCGGTGAACGTCGGTGCCGAAAAGAACAAGGACGTACTCGAAAAGATGATCGCGATGGACGAAGGCGCGGCCTATCTCGGCGAAGTCGCGTTTATCGCGTATAATTCCCCGATCAACAACACGGGCATTCTGTTTTACAACACCCTGTTCGACGAAAACGCAAGTTGCCACCTCGCTCTCGGCCGCGGCTTTAACAACTGTCTCGAAGGATACGAAAATTATTCAAACGAGGAATGCCAAAAGCTCGGCATAAACAATTCAATGATCCATGTGGATTTTATGATAGGCAGCAAAGACCTTTCGATTGTAGGCATTACCGCCGACGGTAAACGGATTCAGGTATTCAAAAACGGCAACTGGGCGTTTTAAGGCCTAAATTTGCCTATTATATCACACATAGTAGTTTGTAAAATTTAAAAATCACGCATCAAAAGTGCGCCGCGTAAAAATTACGCGGCGCACTTTAAACTGTACTTTTTAAGAAACTACTCTTATCACGGCAGCAACTTTTGCAACTTCTTCGCATTCGCTTATCATCTGCACCGCCTTTGTTACGTTGTTTTCGCGCGTAACGTGGGTGATAAAAATGAGCGGAACGGTTCCGTCTGCGGCCCTGCTGTTCTCCTGCGTCATCTGTGCAACGCTGATTTTGCACTTCGCAAATATTGCGGCAACCTTGGCAAGTACGCCGGAGCGGTCTGTGGCATTGAGTCTTAAATAATACGCGCTTTCGAAATTATCTACAAATTTGGTGCTCGGCGAGGCGTCCTCGGTATTTTCAAAGGTCAAATACTGATAATTCGAATGCGTGGCGCAATATATAATGTCGCCCACTATCGCGCTGCCCGTCGGAAGTGCTCCGGCACCTCTGCCGTACAGCATAACGTCTTCAACGCTGTCGCCGGTTATGAATACGGCGTTATAACTGTCGTTTACCCCCGCGAGCGGGTGAGTATTTTTAATGAATGACGGGTGCACCCTTACTTCTATGCCGCTTTCACCGTTTTTGCCTATTGCAAGCAGTTTTAATGCATAGCCGAATTTTTTGCCGTATTCAATATCGGTCACTTCGATATCGGTGATGCCTTCGCGGTAAATTTTTGTATAGGGAATTTTTGTGTGGAATGCAAGACTGGAAAGAATAGAAAGTTTATAAGTTGCGTCGTACCCTTCAACGTCGGCTGTGGGATTCGCTTCGGCATAGCCGAGCTTTTGCGCTTCTTTTAAAACCTCTTTGTAATCGGAACCTTCGGCGGACATCTTGGTAAGGATATAATTGGTTGTGCCGTTTATTATCCCCATCATAGACAAAATCTTATTGCCCTGAAGATTATCCAAAAGCGCGCGTATCACAGGTACGCCGCCTACGCAACTCGCCTCATAGAACAATCCGCAATGGTTCTTTTTTGCAGCGACTTCAAGCTCGTGACTGTATTTGCAAAACAGTTCTTTATTTGAAGTTACAACCGATTTTCCCGCATACAGACAGTCGAGAACAAAGCTCTTTGCAGGCTCGACGCCGCCCATCACTTCCACCACAATGTCGACATCGGGATTAGAACAGATCTCCTGGATATTTTTTGCGATCTTTTCGGGCTCGATGCCGAGGGCCAATGCCTTTTCGCTGTTGCGTTCCAAAACGGCCTCGACGGCTATATCGATCTTGTGGCATTTTTTATACATCTCGCGGTGTTCGGTTAAAATCCGATAAGTACCGCCCCCCACAACGCCGAGACCGAGAATTGCTACGCCGACTTTTTTCATTAATGTTCCTCCATGCAGTTCATATTATAAAGATATTTCAATCCTTCCAACGTGAGCAGCTTGTCCACATGATCTATGCAAGAGATCTCGCTTGCGATTATCTCGGAAAAGCCGCCGGTTGCAACGGTGGTTATACCGTCGCACTTCATCTCTTTTTTTATCTTTTTTACGATGTACTCAACCAATCCCGCAAATCCGTAAAATATGCCCGACTGCATGTTTGTTACGGTGTTGGTTCCGATAACTTTATCGGGCCTTTCTATCTCCACCCTCGGCAACTTTGCCGTGCCGTTTACAAGACTGTCGAGCGACCCCTTTATTCCGGGCGCGATCACACCGCCTCTGAACTGTGATTTTTCATCGATCACGTTGAACGTGGTCGCCGTGCCGAAGTCGATAACTATCAGCGGCGCACCGTACTTTTTCACGGCAGCAACGTTATTTACTACTCTGTCGGCCCCCACTTCCTTTGCATTGTCCACCTTTAAGTTCATGCCCGTCTTTAACCCCGCGCCCACTATCAAAGGCTTTATGTGCAGGTATGTGCGGCACATTCTTTCAAGGGTATAATCGAGCGGCGGAACTACGGAAGATATTATCCCGCCCTTTATTTCGTCCGGCTTTACGCCGTTATTCTTTAATATGCTTATAAGCTGTCCGCCGTATTCATCCGAAGTCTTTTTATGCTCGGTGGCAACGCGAAAACTCAAAACAAAGTCGTCACCCTCAAAAAGCGCGTATTTGATATTTGTATTTCCTACATCAAGACAAATTATCATTTTTAATCCTCACCCGCGCGAGGCGCGAGCGGCAAATCTCTTTTCTACCGCCCTGTCAACGGAATAAACGGCGGGCGCGAGCACAACGTTTACAGCCAGCTCTATTGCAAAATTGATCATTATAAGCCCGATAAACGCCCAAAACGCGCTGCCGACGCAGGCGGTTATGGCATCCTGCATACACAGACAGCCCAAAATAAATATACCGGTATTTGTTATCGGCGCGGACACAGCGGCGGCAAATGCGGCCGCATACCTGTTTTTGGTTTCAAACGCTTTAAATATGAGCGCGGGCACCGCGCCGGCGAGAACGCCCTTTAAAACTACCGTTACAACCGCGACCGCCGGAGTATAGTTCATAAGCGCGAGCGCGAGCGGATCGAACAGCGTTACGACGCCGAAAACAAGACCGAGAAAGAGTCCCGCGGCCGGGCCGAGAATCATGCCGCCGACAAGTATGGGTACGAGCACGAACGACATCGACGTTCCGCCCGGCATGGCGATAACCAAACCAAATGCCTGCAAAATAATTACGAGCGCGGTAAGTACGCCTAAAACGGCGACGTTGCGCGCAGTGAAAAAGCCGCTTTTCGCCTTTTTCATAAAACACCTCCATCGGATTTCCTTACGGGAATATCCGCAGAAAAAAATTAATATACCTGCCGCGCCCCGCAAAGAACGCAGCCAACGGTCGGATTTATTAAAATATCCGCCGAAAGTATCTTGCTTAACCCGCTATCGGGTTATTTTAAATTATAGCATTTATGTATTCTTATTGCAAGCGATTGAACGAGGTGTAACATTTTTTCCGCATTTCAAATATTATTAAGTATAGAGAAAAAACGTTCGCAGGGCAAACTTGGCGTTTCTGTCTGCGGACGGACAATTTACAGGAGGAACTTTATGAATATATTCTCACAGTTCTGCGGCTGTAACAGCTGCCTCTGGATACTTATTTTATTGCTTATTGCGTCAAGCTGTTCCGAAAACGGTCTTGAAGGCGTACTTTCGGGAAGCTGCACTCCCATACTTGTAGCTCTCGTATACACCATGTGGAAAAACGGAACGCTGAACAGCCTGTTCTGCGGCAACTCCGATTGCGGATGCAACTGCAATTGCAACTGACGCTACATACTCCGAAGTTCGAGCACATATTTTATAAGCAGAGTTATAAAAAACTTTACGGCGGGCAGTCCAACGGGCTGCCCGCCACTCGTTTTAAATATCGGCTCTTTTTATAGATTCATACATCAGCACCGCGCAAACCGTCTTGGCATCGTTGATTTTGCCCCGGTGCACGTCGTTAATCAAATCGTCGAGCGGCACAAACGTTACATTTAAAAATTCGCCCTCGTCGGGTCTTTCGCCCACAAATTTCGCGTTTTCCCCGTCGACGGAATAGATGTGTATTATTTCGTCCGTGTAGCCCGGCGTCGGATACAGGTCGATAAGATGTCTGCAATTTTCGGCACGATACCCCGTCTCCTCTTCAAGCTCTCTCAAAGCGGCGCACGCGGGGTCTTCGCCCTTTTCAAGCCGTCCCGCCGGAATCTCCAAAGTAGAAACGCCGTAGAGATACCGAAACTGCCCGACGAGAGCGACTTTGCCGTCCTTAATGAACAAAACGGCCGCCCCGCCGGGATGTCGCACACATTCGCGCACCGAGCGACTGCCGTCCGGCAAGAGCACATTGTCAACATCCACGTCGAAGATTCTGCCATTAAAAGCGCGTTCTGACCGCAATTTTACCTCTTGATTATTCATGCCATCTCTTCATAAGCCCGGATATTTTCAAAAAGTATCTGAACGTTGGAACTTATCGTATTGTTGTATAATATGTAATAATTGTAACCGCAGACGAGTGAATTTGCCACTTCGAACGCGCGCTCTTTTAAGCAATTGAAAATCTGCGTAAGCATCTTATACCCCGTCTCCTTGTCGTCGGCGGGAATCGCGCTTTCAAGGATAAACTGTTTTTCCTGCGCTATCAGAAGATTGATTACCGAAAGGGTCTGCGCGGCGTTGCTGCTTAAAACTACGGGCTTCGCACGGGTTTGCAAGGTCGCCGACGATTTGTCCGCAGCGTGCGCGGAAGACCTGCATTCGTCGTCGAGATCGTTGGCGAAAACGCCGCGGATTATACGTTCCAACGGATCGATGACGCGTTCGCAGAATGCAAGATAACTGCCGTAATAACTGCCGTCGTCGGAAAAATATTTCTGTAAAAACCAGTTAAAATTGATGGAATCTCTGTCAATCTCTACCAAAAGGCAAAAAATGAATGCCAGTCTCTCGCGGGAGGATTCGGGCAAAACAAGCTTGCCGCGCAACCCGTACCCGTCGTTTTTTTCTATAAGACAGCGTGATTTCGCGCCCGCATAATCGAAATCGGTGGAAACCGAAGTAAAGAGATCGTAAAGCGCGCGGCTGTTTACCACCGACTTCAACAAATCCTTTATTTTTGTGGGAGCCATTATAAATTTACAGTTTTTAAGCTCGGCGCATTTTGTTAAAAAATCGTTCACCTGCGATTTCAACCCTTCCATGGAACCACCTTAGAGATTGTTTTAAACCATTATAACACAAAGATTTACAAAATAAAATATTTTTTAGGCAAATATCTTGAT
The DNA here is from genome assembly GCA_944367955.1 of uncultured Clostridia bacterium. GTDB lineage: Bacteria > Bacillota > Clostridia > Christensenellales > Borkfalkiaceae > Coproplasma. Next base: position 8,222 of record CALVWU010000001.1, on the reverse strand, counting down.
TTTAGCAAAAGTTTTATGTATAATATCTGTACTTGTCACAGCACAATTACAAATTGAGACGGAAAAAAGCATAATCATGATAAAATCGGGTGAAACTTCCATAAACAAATTAATAATACTTTTCGTATTCGACAAGATGGAAAGTGCCCTTTCGGAACGCACTATAGTGGACATGTGCTCCTCTTCCAACGAGTGGATGGGCTACATGGACTGCGTGAATGTGATTCATAAGCTTTTGGACGACAATTTCATTTGCATTGTAAACCGCGACGAGGACACGCTGTATACGATAACGCCCGACGGCAGAGAGACTCTTGCCAATTTTTACATCAATATTCCCAAAAGCGTACGCGAAGAAATTTCGATTTTTGTAAAAAAGAACAGCGCGAAATACCGCAACAGACAGGAATGCCGTTCGGATTACTACCAAAATAAAGACGGCACCTACACTGTATATTTAAAAATTTTGGCACCTGTTCAACCCATGCTCGAATTAAAATTTGTTGTTCCCGACAGAAAGACGGCGAATAAAATTTATAAAAAATGGGAAGAAAAAGCAGCGGACGTATACTCCGTAATATATGAAAATTTATGCGACTGATGTAATTTCGGACGCAAAAGGAGAATCACATGTTTACTTACCGCACCAACGGCACATGTTCCCGCCAGATATATTTTGAAGTTGACGAAAACAATAAGCTGCACAACGTAAAGTTTGTGGGCGGGTGTAGCGGCAATTTGCAGGGCATAAGCAGACTTGTTGAGGGAAAAGACATCGACGAAGTACAAAAATTGCTTGCGGGTGTACTTTGCCGAAACAATACCTCCTGCCCCGACCAGCTTTCAAAGGCCATTGCCGAATATAAAAACCGCGTTCAAGCTTAGAATGCGTATTACACATTTTGATTAATTAAAATTAACCGAACAACGTAAATAAGACCGACTCATTTCATTGTCGGTCTTTTTTTGTATTCAAAATCACAAAAACGTCAATATGTTGTGTATTATGTCAAACATATTACATCATAAATATATCATATTTCAATTTCGGATAGGATTTCGCTGAACGGTTTCATTGTTTTATCGGCGAGTTGAAGATAAAAACAGCGGCCAAAGTACCCTTGCGGCGATGTGTATCTTATTAAATTAAAACCGCAGTACTCCTCTTCCACCTTTACAAGCAACTTTTCAAACGGAAGCTCGTTGACCGTGCAAGAGGATGAAAAATTAAACTCGACCCAAAGTCCGCGCTTTTTTTCTTCAATCGTCATATCGTTTATGCTGACGCCGTATGCAGGCATCTGTATAGCGTCGCAGGTCAGCTCATTCCATGCCGATATGATTTTTTCGTACTCGCCGCTGCCGTTTACAAAATTCATGTGTGAATTATCTTTATATACCGTTATGCTCGTCGCGGTGTTTATGGTTTGATTTAAATTCATAATCGTCACCCTCTTTTATTTTTATTTAAATTTTTAAAATTATTCATTTTGTTTCGACCGTTAATTATTGTTTATATTAACAAAATATTTTTTGCGCCCGTTTCACGGGAAACCGTAAAGATACAAAAAATATCACTCGGTGAATTCTTTTTTGTAAAAGCGTGCGGCAACCAAACCCGCCGCACGCTTCAATGAATAGGAATTTTTATTAAGAAATTAAATATCAATAAATTTAGACTGTATGGCAATTAATTTATAAAAAACTGTCGGAGCATGGCGCAAAATTCTACACGTCATATCAAACATTATTGTACTATTTAACAAATACACAAACAAACGTTTTTATAAAAATGTTGTTTGTTTCAAAAATTATTTCTTACCGGAAATATAATTATCTATCGCTCTTGCGGCGGTCTTTCCCGCACCCATGGCGAGGATTACCGTTGCCGCACCCGTCACGGCGTCGCCGCCCGCCCAAACCGCGTCGCGCGAAGTTTTACCCGTGTTCTCTTCAACAACGATACCGCCGCGCCTGTTGACTTCAAGTCCGGCCGTCGTGTTTTTAATGAGCGGATTGGGGCTTGTGCCTATCGACATAATAACGCAGTCGACGGGTATTTCGTATTCACTGCCCGGAATTTCCACAGGCCTGCGGCGGCCGCGTTCATCAGGCTCACCGAGGCGGCATTTGATAACTCTAATTCCTGTGACGAATCCGTTTTTAGGGTCGCGCCTGTCATTCGGATTGCGATACCCCAAAATTTCGACCGGATTATTGAGTATTTTAAACTCTATACCTTCCTCTTCGGCATGCTCAACTTCTTCTCTGCGGGCAGGCAACTCTTCCATAGAGCGACGATAAATTATGTATACATGCTCGGCTCCGAGCCTTAACGCAGTGCGAGCGGCGTCCATCGCAACATTGCCGCCGCCTATCACCGCCACGCGCTTTGCATGCATTATCGGCGTATGACTGTCGGCAGCATACGCCTTCATTAAGTTGCTGCGCGTTAAAAACTCGTTGGCGGAATACACCCCCTTTAAACTCTCGCCGGGAATACCCATGAAGTTCGGCAAACCGGCACCCGAACCGATAAATACCCCCTCGTAACCTTGATCGAAAAGGTCGTCTATCGTAAGCGTTTTGCCTATTACAACGTTGGTTTGAATATCGACGCCGTATCTCTTTAAAGCGTCAACTTCCTTTGCAACTATTTTCTTCGGCAATCTGAATTCGGGTATACCGTATACAAGGACGCCGCCCGCAACGTGCAGGGCCTCAAAAACGGTTACTTTATACCCCTTTTTTGCAAGATCGCCGGCACACGTCAACCCTGACGGCCCCGAACCGATAACCGCCACCTTGTGTCCGTTGGGAGCGGGAAGCAAATCGTTGTCTAAGCCGCATTCATTGTGACGATCGGCAACAAAGCGTTCAAGTCTTCCTATTGCCACGGGTTCGAATTTTATGCCGAGCGTACACTTGCTTTCGCATTGGCTTTCCTGCGGGCAGACTCTGCCGCACACGGCCGGCAGTGACGACGACATTGATATAACGCTGTACGCGCCCTCAAAATCGCCCTGTTTTACCTTTGTAATAAAGTCGGGAATAGCGATATTTACAGGACAACCTTCAACGCACGGCTTGTTTTTGCAATTGAGGCAGCGTCCGGCTTCGGCAACAGCCATCTCGACGGTATAACCCAATGCAACTTCGTTAAAATTATGCGCGCGAACAGCGGCGTCCTGCACAGGCATTTCGCATCTTTTAGGTATTATTGCCATTACTTCATCTCCTTTTTGAACAAGTTGCAGCCCTCTTCTCTCTCCCTTCTCTCAAAGTCGGCATACATGGTTGAACGCTCCATCGCCTCGTCGAAATCAACCTCGTACCCGTTGAAATCAGGGCCGTCAACGCAGGCGAATTTTGTTTTACCTCCGACAGTCAGTCTGCACCCGCCGCACATACCCGTGCCGTCTATCATGATGGGATTCATCGACACCGTAACCGGCACACCGAAAGGTTTCACCGTTTCAACTACAAACTTCATCATTATAACGGGGCCTATGGCTATCACTTCATCGTATTGTTCACCGCTTTCAAGCAACTCTTTAAGCGGTGCCGTAACAACTCCCTGCCTGCCATAGCTGCCGTCGTCGGTTACTATAATAAGCTTATCGGAGCATGCGTTGAATTCCTCTTCTAAAATGACAAGATCCTTATTGCGGAATCCCACCACAGAATGCACCTCGGCACCCAGCGACGCAAACTCTTGCGCAACGGGCAAAGCTATCGCGCAGCCCACGCCGCCGCCCACTATACACACGCGCTTTATGCCGTCGGTCTTTGTAGGACAACCGAGCGGCCCGACAAAATCGCATATGCTTTCGCCTTCTGCTTTGGCGTTCAAAGCCATCGTGGTGGCACCGACCACCTGAAAAATTATTTTGACAGTGCCCGTGGATTTGTCGCAGCCCGCAATCGTAAGCGGAATACGCTCGCCGTCATCGTCGACGCGCAAAATTATAAACTGTCCCGCCCTGCCCTTATTTGCAATCAGCGGCGCGTAAATATCCATCATAGTCACCGTCGGATTGAGTACGCGCTTTTTTATTATCTTATACATCGCCCTGCTCCTGCTTTAAAAGTTTTCTTATGCTCTTTATCAAATAAATCGGGAAGGGCGCGCTGTACTCTTCGGCAAAGCGCACCTCGCACACCACGCCCTCCTGGGTATTGTTGTGCCTGCCGAGCGGTGCGATCACCCTGTCGCCGGGCATCACATTCTCAAACGGGCAAAGATACCAATATTTCATATCGCACACATTCGGATCGTCGGGAAAATTCACCCAAACAAAACACAACTTTTCATACATATAAATTATTATAAATTACTTTTTATTAAAATGCAATAAAAATGAGGCCGGCAAACACCGCAAGCCCCATTTTTATGTATATTTTTTTTATATTTGTATAATTGTGCGCATTACTGATAATCTACAACGCCTATCCACGAGCGCAGGAACTCGTCCTCGCCGGGCTTTGCCTTGGTGAGACGGGAAGCCGCAACAATGGGTATCCACTTCTGCACGTACTGCTTGGCGGTATCGCTCTTTTTGCAGTAGAGATCGAGATACTTTTCGGCGAGATCCTTTTTTCCGTCGAGATAGAACGAAAGATACGTTCTGGCGACGTCTGCCGACGAGTTGCCCTGGGTGGCATGCGCCCAGTCGATGATGTAGGGCGTACCGTCAGAAGCAATTATTATGTTACAGGGATGGAAGTCGCCGTGACAGAGATTGAGGTGCTTGGGCAGCGCGTCAAGACGGGTATGCAGGTCGTAGCGGGTAGTGGCGTCGAGATCTGCCATGCTGATCCTTCCCTGCATCTTGTCTTTGAGCTTGTTGAGCATGGGTACCTTTTTGGAGAGCACCGTGCGCTGCAAGTCGACAAACATATTCAGGTATTCATCCTCCTTATCGGGATTGTCGTGCATGAGCTTGTTTAAAGTTACGCCTTCGATGTAATCCATGAAAATCGACCACTTTCCGTTTACCACCTCGACCGCGGTGATGCGGGGAATATTCAGGTCGGTTTCCTCCACTCTCGCCTGATTGAGAGCTTCGTTGAGTATATCAGCCTTCGAATAACGGTCGCCGTCAAATTCTTTTATAGCCGTATCGCCTTCACGGTAAAGTCTTTTACCGGGCATTTCCGCCACTAAAATTTTATCGCTCATTTTATTTTCCTCCATTATTTTCCGTAATAAGCATTAAGATACATCTGCTTTATTTCACTCATCAAAGGATAGCGGGGATTTGCGCCCGTGCACTGGTCGTCAAAGGCCTGTTCGGTCATATCGTCAAGACGGGCAAGGAAATCCTTTTCATCGATGCCGTATTCCTTAATGGTCTTTTTAATGCCGACTTTTGCTTTGAGTTCGTCAATGGCCTTTATGAGATTTTCAAGACTTTCCGCATCGTTTTTGCCTGCAAGACCGAGGCTTTCGGCAACTTCGGCATATCTTCTGAGAGTCTTGGGATGATCGTACTGCGAGAACGTACCCATCTTTGCGGGAGCTTCCGAAGCGTTGAACCGAAGCACTTCGTCGATCATGAGCGCGTTGGCTACGCCGTGAGGCAGATGGTGGAACGCGCCGAGCTTGTGCGCCATGGAGTGACATACGCCGAGGAAGGCGTTTGCAAACGCCATGCCGGCCATGGTTGCGGCATTGGCCATCTTTTCCCTTGCCTCGTAGTCGGTCTGGCCGTTATCGTATGCGCGGGGAAGATATTCGAATATTACTTTAAGTGCCTGCTTTGCAAGGCCGTCGGTATAGTCGGTTGCCATCATCGAAGCGTAAGCTTCAAGCGCGTGAGTTACGGCGTCTATGCCCGAAGCGGCGGTAAGCCCCTTGGGTGCGGACATGTGCAGATCTGTATCGATAATTGCCATATCGGGCAACAGTTCATAGTCTGCCAAAGGATATTTGATACCCGTCTTTTCATCCGTTATTACGGCAAACGGCGTAACTTCCGAGCCGGTGCCCGCCGACGTGGGTATGGCGATGAAATATGCCTTTTCGCCCATCTTGGGGAAGGTATAAACACGCTTTCTTATATCCATAAAGCGCATTGCCATATCAAGGAAGTCAACTTCGGGATGTTCATAGAGCACCCACATTATCTTTGCCGCGTCCATTGCGGAACCGCCGCCGAGCGCGATTATCGTATCCGGCTCGAAGGCACGCATCTGGGCAACGCCCTCCAAAGCGCATGCAAGCGTGGGATCGGGAGCAACGTCGAAGAATGTAGCGTGGCTTACGCCGATCTCGTCGAGTTTTTCGGTTATGCACTTAGTGAACCCGCTCTTATAAAGGAAGCTGTCGGTCACGATAAATGCCTTCTTTTTATTCATTACCGTTTTAAGCTCATCCAAAGCTACGGGCAGGCATCCCCTCTTTAAATACACCTTTTCAGGTGCTCTGAACCAAAGCATGTTTTCCCTCCTTTCGGCTACGGTTTTGATGTTGAGCAGATTTGTTACCGACACATTGCCCGAAACGGAGTTGCCGCCCCAGGAACCGCAACCGAGCGTGAGCGAAGGATTGAGTTTGAAGTTGTAAAGGTCACCTATACCGCCGAACGAAGAGGGCGTGTTTACAAGTACGCGGCAGGTCTTCATCTTTGCCGAAAAATATTCAAGCTTGTCTTTTGCGGTGGAAACATTGAGATACACCGAAGACGTATGGCCGTAACCGCCGTCGGCAATCAGTCTTTCAGCCTTGGCGACGGCGTCTTCAAAGCTCGAAGACTTATACATTGCGAGCACGGGCGAAAGCTTTTCGTGGGCAAATTCTTCGGAAATATCCACCGACTCGACTTCGCCGATGAGAATCTTTGTGCTTTCGGGTACGGTAACGCCTGCGAGAGCAGCAATTTTATATGCAGGCTGACCCACTATCTTTGCGTTGAGGCCGCCGTTGATTATAATTGTTTTGCGAACTTTATCAAGTTCTTCGCCTTTCAGGAAATAGCAACCGCGGGCAATAAATTCCTTTTTGACTTTATTATAAATTTTGTCGGAAACTATCGTCGATTGCTCGGAAGCACAGATCATGCCGTTATCAAAAGTTTTGGAATGGATTATCGAGCTTACCGCAAGGAGAATATCCGCGCTTTCATCTATTATTGCGGGAGTGTTGCCCGCGCCTACGCCGATTGCGGGCTTACCCGAAGAGTAAGCCGCCCTTACCATGCCGGGGCCGCCGGTTGCAAGTATCGTATCCGATTCGCTCATCAAAAGCTGAGTCATTTCAAGCGAAGGAACGTCGATCCAGCTGATTATTCCTTCGGGTGCGCCGGCTTCGACCGCCGCTTCGTACACGACTTTTGCCGCAGCTATCGTGCTGCCCTTTGCCCTGGGGTGAGGACTGATTATGCAGCCGTTTCTCGTTTTCAGGCAGAGCAAGGTTTTAAAAATGGCCGTAGACGTGGGGTTTGTAGTGGGAATGACCGCGCCGATAACACCGATGGGTTCGGCTATCTTTTTAATGCCGTATGCCTTGTCCTCCTCGATAACGCCGCAAGTTTTGGTAAACTTGTACTTGTTATAAATGTACTCCGCAGCGTAGTGGTTTTTAATAACTTTGTCCTCCACTATGCCCATGCCCGTCTCTTCAACGGCGAGTTTTGCGAGGGGGATCCTCATCTTGTTTGCGGCAATGGCGCAGGCAAGAAAAATTTTGTCGACCTGTTCCTGTGTATAGGTCGCAAAAATCTTTTGCGCTTCGCGTACGCGTTTAAGTTCCTGTTCGAGCTTTTCAACGCTGTCGCACACACCGTAGGTAAATTTGAAATCCATATTTATAACTCCTGTATGGAAAATTTTATATCAAAATCCAACTGCAACGTGTCAATTAAACCGTTCGTCTTTTATCGATAAAATTATATCAATAATTAGCAAAAAGGTCAAGTGCTGCAACAAAAAAATTATATACTTTTTAAAATGTTCTTGAATATAAAATTAAGATAAATTTGATCACTCATCGGTTATGTCGGAAAAAGTCAAAGAAATTGCCCGAAGCTTTTTAGCCGCTGCGGGTATGCCGCGCTTGTTGTGATAACTTTAATATTTTTTACCGTTCGACAAGCCGAATTTTGCTTGACTTTGCACAAAAATTTTATTATAATTTTTTACGTTATGCGGATATGGCGGAATTGGCAGACGCGCAGGTTTCAGGTTCCTGTGGGCGACCGTGCAGGTTCAACTCCTGTTAT